>JAYRVK010000891.1:0-10018 GCA_041918555.1 Sandaracinaceae bacterium | reverse complement strand
GACTCAAAGGCTGTCGGTAGATCAGTCGAGGCCAGGCCGGCGCGCAGCGCCGGCCGTCGGCCGAGGGCCCCACGCGAAGCGTGGGGAGCGAACGCGCGCCAGCGCGTTCGGACGAGGGTGGGGGCCCCGGCGCGCGCGCTGCGCGCGTTGGGGGACGGGGCGCGCAGCCCCCTCGGTAACTCAGCCGCGGCCGCAGGCCGCGTGGATCCACTGGTGGTCCGGCCCGGGGCCGACGAGGAGCGCGCGCGCGCGCGCGCGGCGGCGGGCCTCCTCTTCCTCGGCCTCGATGCGGCGCGCGCGGCGCGTCTCCGTGCTCGCGAGCAGGCGGTCGGCGCGCTCGAGCCGCTCTGTCTCCGCGTCGAGGTCGTAGGCGACCGGATCGGGCGGCGAAGTCGCGGTGACCCCCGCGGGATCGGGCTCGGGCACCGGCTCGATCGCCGGCGCCTCCGCCGGCGGGGAGCCGCACCCGATCAGCGCCGCGGCCAGCGCGGGTCCGCGGACGCGCGCCAGCACCTCGTGAGGGAGCCGCATCGCCGATCACTCTACAGGTACGCTTCGAACGCATCCAGGGCGAGCGCGCTCGACCACTCGCGCTGCCCGTCGACGCGGAGCCGGATGAAGCCCTCGCCGTCGATGATCCACGTCTCGGGGTAGAGCCGCGTCCCGAACTCGCCGTGGACGACCTCGCGCTCCGGATCGAGCAGCACCGTCAGCGGCGAGTCCTCGGGCACGACCGTGCGGACCGTGTCCCAGTCGCGGTCCACGCTGATCGTCACGAGCTCGATGTCGTCGCGACCCTCGAGGATCGTCGCGAGCTCGATCAGGCTCGGCATCTCCTCCATGCAGGGCTGGCACGTGACGGTCCAGAAATTCAGGACGATCACGCGATCGCGGTGCTCGGAGAGGCGCCACGTGCTCCCGTCGGCCATCGGCAGCGCGAAGTCCGGCGCGGTGCGGTCGTTGCCCATGTAGTGCTGCGGGAACGTCTCCCCGCGCTCGAACGCGGCGAACGCGCGCGGACCGATCAGCGCGCGCGCGGGAGCCAGCCGCCGGGCGCGCTCGCCCTGCGCGAACGCGCTCGCACCGGCCCACACGAGCGGCGCGCCGAGGGCGAAGACGACGAGCGCGGCGATCCAGTCGGCGAGGCGGCGCTTCTCCATCGAGGGACCGTACCTCTAGCCCACCGCGAGCGGATCGTCGACGGTCGGGGGCCGCACGCGCCGGCCCGCGATTGCGAGGAACACGCCCTCGTCGTCCTCGTCGATCAGCGCGCCGAGCTGCATCGCGGCGTGCCGATCGAAGCGCGCGACGAGCCCGCCCGGCACGTCGCAGTAGAGCGCGCCGTCGGGCCCCTGGCGCAGCGTCGTCGGGTCGAGCGGCGCGGCGCGGCCGTCCGAGAGCGTCAGCCGCACGTCGTCCGCGATCTCGACGGAGCGCACGAACCGCGGCGGCCCCTCGATCGCGACATAGGCCCAGTTGATGTCGTTCGAGAGGCACCAACGGCCCGACCCGTCCGGCGCGGGCACGAGCCACTCGTCGAAGGCGCGCACCAAGAGCGGGTGCGTGATCGGATCCTCGCCGTCGAACCAGCGCCCCTCGGCGTCGCGACGGATGCGCGTCTCGCGGGTCCGCCCCTTCAGCGCGTCGGCGGGGTCCACCATGCGGCGAGGATAGCCCGGCCGGGTGGCGGCCTCGAAGCGGCAGCGCCACTCTGAGGACGAGAACACGCGGGTTTTCGGCCGCCGTGTTACGTACGAGGCTCACGTGTGACGCTCGCACTACGCTGGAGGGGATGGCGCCGCTGGGCGTTGGTCCTCGCGGTCTTCGCCGTGGGGATCCCCGCGTCCGCCGCGGCCCTCGTGCGGAGCCGCGCGAGCCGTGAGCGCTTGCAGGCCCTCGCCCACCACGCGATCCGCGAGGAGCTCGGCCTCGACGCGACGATCGGCCGCATCCAGCTGCAGCTCGTCCCGTTCGCGCTGGTCGCGCGCGACATCACGCTCGACGACCCGGTCTACGGCCGCACCGCCGAGGCCGACGAGCTGCGGATCGCGCCGAGCTTCCGCGCGCTCCTGCGCGGCGGGCTCGACATCCACACGATCACGATCCGCGGCGCCAACCTCCGCCTGGTCGTGCGCAACGGCCAGGTCCGCAACCTCCCGCGCGCGGGCGACAGCGACCCCGCCGCGCGGCCCGAGCTGCCCTTCGACGCGCTGCACGTCTACGAGTCCACGCTCACGATCGACGCGGATCCGCACGCGAGCGGTCAGCTCCGCGACGTGGAGCTGCACCTGCGCTCGACCGGCGACGGGCTCGCCGTCGACGCCGACAGCCGGGCCGGCTGGGTGCGCCACGCGCGCGGGCGCGAGACGATCGAGCGGGTCAGCGCCGAGATCGAGGTGGCCGAGGATCACGTGCGCGTCCCCCGGCTCCGGCTCCGCACGCCGGATCTGCGGGTCGCGATCGACGAAGGGCGGCTGCCCTTCCCGTTCGAGGAGAGCGGCTACGCGGGCCGCGTGCGGCTGAGCTACGACCTGGGCCACCTCGCCCGCGCGCCCTTCCCCGAGGACGTGACGCTGCCCCCGATCCGCGGGCGGATCGAGGTCGACGCGCAGCTCTCGATGGAGGGAGAGGACCAGCTCGCGCGGGGCGTCGTGGACCTCCGCGGGGCCGCGGTCGAGCAGTTCGGGATCGGCGAGACGACCCACCTCGAGGTGGTCGCGACGAACCGCGAGATCCGGATCCTCGAGGGCAGCGTCGCGCACCTCCCCCACGGCGGAGGGCGCGCCCGGATCGAGGGGACGATCACGCTCGACGCCGAGCGCGGCTTCCCCGTCGACGTGATCGCGCGGCCCGAGGACCTGAGCATGGCGCGGCTCATGGTCGACCTCGGGGTCACCGAGAACGGGATCGTCGAGTGGTTCTTCGACGGCGAGATGCGGCTCGCGGGCACGCTCGATCCGCTGCGCCTCGGGGGGCCGGTGCGCCTGGCGACGCGCGACTTCCAGGTCAGCCACGACCCGTGGCACGCCGACCGCGTGCGCCGGGTCATCAGCGTCCCGCGCGGCGACTTCACGGGCCGCTGGTCGATCCGCGACGACGCCGTGCGATTCGAGAACCTCGTCGGGACGCTCCCGCGCACGACCATCCGCGGCAACGTGCTCCTCGGGTTCCACAACGAGTTCCGCGTGGAGGCGCGCACCGACGATCTCGACCTCGCGGACATCACCCCCCTCGATCGCTGGCCGATCCAGGGCGTGGGCACCGCACGCTGCACGATCGACAACACCTTCCAGGATCCGCACGTGACGGGGCAGGTCGTGCTCGCGGGCTTCGTGTTCGACGACTTCCGCCTCGGCGACGTCTCGAGCGACGATGTGCTCCTCGATCCCGACGGCCTGGGCGTGCACTTCGGCATGGTCCACGCCGTGAAAGAGGAGAGCCGCTACCGGGTCGAGGACCTCTACCTCGACTTCCACCGCGACCGCTTCGAGCTGACGGGGCTCCTCCACGCGGACGAGCTGCGCCTGCGCGACTTCTACCACGTCTTCGAGCTCGAGGAGGACGAGCGCTACCTCCCCTACCAGGGCGTCGCGCAGGGGCAAGCAAGCTTGCACTATACGAACGGCTTCCCCGGTGACGCGGAGAGCGGGACCCTCGAGGTCGACATGAACCTCGACTTCCCGACGGCGACGCTCGACGACTACGCGTTCACCGACGGGCACCTCGTCGGCCGCTGGCGCTGGCTCGACTGGGACCGCGGCGCCGAGGGCGGCGAGCTCACGATCGCGCACCTCTCGTTGCAGAAGGGCCAGGGCACGGTGACCGTCGACGGGCGCATGTCCCTCGGGGGCCACCTCGATCTGAGCGTGGTCGCGGATCGGGTCGCGCTCGAGGAGCTCGAGGGCGTGGGCGACCGCATCCCGGGCCTCTCGGGCGTGGGCACGGTGGTCGGCCACGTCGGCGGGACGTTCGACGTGATGCGGGCGCACTTCGACGTCGGCGTCACCAACGTGACCTACGAGGGCCGCGCGCTCGGGGACGGGCGCTTCTACGTGCGGCTGACCGACACCGAGGACCCGTGGATCGCCGAGGCCCGCGGCTGGGATCGCCGAGACCTCCCGCGCGAGCCCTGCGCCCGCGCCCGCGACGGGCTCGCGCACGCGGACTGGCCCGCCGATCCGCCGCTGCGCACCGTGGATGGACCGCAACCGAGGTTGTCACGGCCCATGGCCTTCACGGTGTGCGGCACCGGCCTCGACGAGCACCTCGCGGTCGACCTCGCGATCGGCCGCACCGAGCAGCTCCCCTTGCGCGGGGTGCTCCGGCTCGACCAGCTCGATCTGCGGCCGCTCCTCCCGAGCACGCCCGACGGACAGCCCCTCGACGGGAGCCTCACCGGGATCCTCGCGTTCACCGACGGCGGGATGCGGCGGCTCGAGACTCTCGAGGGGAGCGTGCGCCTGAGCGAGCTCCGGGTCGCGCAGGGCGACCTCGAGATCCACGGCGATCGCGACATCCGCCTCGCCTTCAAGGACGGCGTCCTGGCGGTCGAGCGGGCGCGCTTCGTCGGCCCGGACTCGCGGCTCGCGGTGCGGGGCTCTGCTTCGCTCGAGGACGGGCTCGCCCTGCGCGTGAACGGCGACGTGGACCTCGGCCTCGTCTCGCGGCTCAGCCGCTCGGTCTCGGAGGCGAGCGGCAGCGTACGCGGCCGCTTCTCGGTGACCGGAGATCTCGCCGATCCGGAGCTCTACGGCCTGGCCGAGGTGCGCAATGGACGCTTCCGGTTCGCCTCGTTCGAGCCCGTCGTCGAGAACCTGGGCGGGACCATCCGCTTCAGCCAGCGCTCGATCCTCTTCGAGGACTTCGGCGCCGACGTGGCCGGAGGTCACGTCGAGCTCGTGAGCGGCAACGCGGAGCTGCGCGATCAGGGCCTCGAGACCTACGCCTTCGATCTGCGCGCCGACGGACTGAGCTACGACTTCGACGACGACATCGAGGCGAGCTTCGGAGGCCGTGCCGCGCTCACGTGGAGCCGCGGCGATCGCCTCCCCGCGCTCCGCGGCGAGATGCGGGTGGATCGCTTCGAGTACGCGCGCCCGATCGAGCTGCGCAGCCTCGGTGACGTGGCGGCCTCGTTCGTGCGCGGCGCGTTCCGCTCCGAGCGCACGGAGGTGCACCGCTACGATCCGGACCAGGACGTCGTGGAGCTCGACGTGACGGTCGTGCAGCGCGCGCCGTTCCGGATCGCGAACAACCTGATCAACGCCGACGTGCGCATCAGGACACAGGACCAGCCCTTCCGGATCGTCGGCACCGATCAGCGCTTCGGTGTCCTGGGCTCGATGGAGCTCCAGCGCGGGCAGGTGTTCTTCCAGAACAACCAGTTCGACGTGCGCTCGGGCACCATCGACTTCACCGACGATCAGCAGATCGCGCCCCACCTGAACGTCATCGCGGTGACCGAGGTACGCCGCGCGAGCGACCTGAGCGCGCCGAGCTTCCGCATCACCCTGACGCTGCGCGGCACGCCCCCGAGCGACCTCTCCCTCACCACCCGCGCGGAGCCCGAGCTATCGCAGGAAGACGTCTTGACACTGCTCGCGATCGGGATGACCCGCGCCGAGCTCAACCAGCTCCAGCAGGGCGAGGGCCTCGCGACGAGCGCCGCGCTCGACGCGATCACCCGCGTCACGGGCGTCGACCGCGAGGTGCGCCGCACGATCGGCATCGACGAGTTCGGCGTCGTCAACGGCTACAGCCCCCGCACCGGTCGGAGCGAACCGCGCGTCTCGGTCGGGACGCGAATCGCCGAGCGCGTCCGGCTCAGCGCGACCACCGGGATCGGCGAGACGCGCGAGTTCCGTGGTGCGGTCGACCTCACCGTCGACGAGAACCAGCGCGTCGGGGTGAGCTACGACAACTACAACTACGACGGGACGAGCTCGTTCGGTAACCTCGGCGTCGACTGGGTCTACCACCTGGAATTCGAGTGATCCGCCTCGGCCTTCCCGTCCTCCTCGCTCTGGTCGGCGCGTGGGCGAGCGTCGCCGTCGCGCAGGTCCCGCCGCCGCTGCGGGGTCGGCGCGTCGTCGCGGTGCGGATCGACGGAGAGACGACGAGCGCGACCGCCACCGCCGACGTCGGCATCGCGGAGGGCGAGGCGCTCTCGCGCCCGCTCGTGCGCGCCGCGACCGAGCGGCTCCTCGCGAGCGGCCGCTGGTCCGACGTGCAGATCGACGCGGTGGTGGTCGGCGGTGGTGTCGAGCTCGTGGTCCGCCTCACGCCGCGGGTCCTGGTCGAGCGCGTAGACGTGTCCGGCAACGAGGCGCTCGGGGACGAGGACGTGCGCGCGACGATCGCGCTCGGGCCGGACGGCGAGCTCGAGTCCGACGAGCTCGGCCGCGTCGCCGACGCGGTGCGCGCGGAATACGAGGAGCGCGGCTTCACGGCCGCGGTGGTGCACGTCGGCCTCCGCGACACGGACGATCCGTCGCGCAAGATCCTCCGCGTCCAGGTGGAGGAGCGCGAGCCGCTACGAGTCGTCGCGTTCGCGCACCCCGAGGATCCCCCGCCCGACGGCTTCGACCTCGCCGGCGCGATCGGGCTCGGCGAGGGCGATGTCGTCGACCGGCGCCGCCTCGCCGACGGTGTCGCCGAGCTGCGCAGTCGGCTCCGCCACGAGGGCTACCTCGAGGCACGCGTGAACCGGCCCGAGATCCGCGTCGCGAGCGGCGGCGCGACGGTGGCGATCCCTCTCCGCCTCGGCCCGCGCTACACCGTCCGCATCATCGGCCACGAGCCGCTCCAGCGGACGACCGTCGAGGAGGCGCTCGAGCTCGAGGAGCACCGCCTCGGCCGGCGCACCCTCGAGGCGCTGCGCACGCGCGTCGTCGAGCTCTTCCAGCGACACGGGTACCGCGACGCGGAGGCCGTCCTCGCGCGCTTCCGCGGGGACGAGCAGGGCACCGCGGTCCTCGAGGTGCAGATCGAGCCGGGCCGCCGTCTCGACGTGGTGGGCATGTCGTTCCCCGGGGCACAGCACTTCGACGCGAACTACCTGCGCTCTCAGGTCGTGAGCGTGCTCGAGGAGGAGCTCCCGGACACCCGCCTGTTCGCGCCGGTCGACTCGGACCTCGCCGACCGGCTCGGGCTCGGCGGGCGCAGCGAGATGCCCGACGCGCGCACCTCGCCGAGGCCGCTCGAGGTGGATCCCAGCCGCGTGTTCTACGCGCCGCTCTACGAGCGCGCGCGCGAGCACCTGCGCGAGATCTACGAGCAAGCCGGCTACCTCGGAGCCCGGATCGGTGAGGTGCGCTCGTCTCCCGTCGGGCGCGGGCGCGCGGTGGTGGCGATCCCCGTGTTCGAGGGCCCGCGCACGCTCCTCTTCGACGTGACCCTGCGAGGCAACCGCGCGGTCTCGACCCACGATCTGCTGACCGTGAGTGAGCTCCACCGCGGCGAGCCCTTCTCGCACCTCGGGCTCGAGGAGTCGCTGCGACGGATGACCGATCTCTACCAGGAGCGCGGCTATCTCTACGCGCGCATGGACGCCGACGTGCGCTTCAGCCCCGACCGAGAGCGCGCGGAGGTGGTGCTCGCCGTCACCGAGCGCTTCGAGGTCCGCGTCGGCGAGATCACGGTGGAGGGCAGCGAGCGCGCGACCGTCGACCTCGTGCGCGACGCGCTCCGCATCCGCGAGGGACAGATCTTCCGGCCTTCGGAGGTGCGCGCCTCGCAGGACGCGCTGATGGCCCTCGGCGTGTTCACGAGCGTGACGATCGCGCCGCGCGACCCGGACCTCGCCGAGCGCGTGAAGCCCGTCGTCGTGACGGTGCACGAGCGGAGCCCGCAGTACTTCGACTTCCAGCTCGGCATCTCGACCGGGCAGGGGCTGCGCAGCGCGTTCGAGTACGGCTACCGGAACCTCTTCGGCTACGCCCTCGGGTTCACCTTCCGCGCGCAACTCGGTTTGCAGTTCTTCTTCCAGGACGCGGAGCTCGAGCAGAACATCAGCGGCCTGCCGGTCCTCGATCGGCTCGAGCGCCGGATCACCGCCACGCTCGCGCTGCCCCAGATCGGCGGCCTCCCGAACGTGCGCGCCACGCTCGATCTCGTCCACCTCCGCGACAACCAGCGCGCGTTCGGCCTCGACAAGAACGGGATCGCGCTCTCGTTCACGTGGCGGCCGGAGACCCGCATCTCACTCACCTGGTCGGCGCAGATCGAGCACAACGGCGTCTCGCTCTTCGGCAACCAGACCATCGAGCAGATCCTCATGGAGGCGATGGGCAACCCCCAGATCACGCGCCTCTTGCGCGTACCCGAGGGCGACTCCGCGGTCGTCTCGAGCCGGCTCGCGATGACCGTCGACCAGCGCGACAGCTCGTTCGTCCCGACGGACGGATGGTACGCCGCGGCCGGCGTGGAGTGGGCCCGCTCGGTCGTGAGCGAGGCGCAGGACGACGAGCCCGCCCCGCTGATGCACATCCTCAAGCTCACCGCGACGCTCAACGGCTACGTGCCGATCGACGACGTGGTGATCGCGGTCCAGGGCCGAGTGGGCGGGATCATTCCTCTGGAGAGCGGCCAGAGCACGTTCGCGAACCGCCAGTTCTTCCTCGGCGGCGTGGACACGCTGCGCGGCTTCAACCAGGACCAGCTCCAGCCGCAGGACCTCGCCGCCGTCCTCGACCCCGAGACCGCGACGATCCTGCGGGGCAGCGAGATCTTCTATCTCCTGCGCGCGGAGCTGCGCTTCCCGATCTACGCCGCGTTCCACGGTGCGCTCTTCACCGACCTCGGAAACCACTGGGCCGAGCCGAGCTCGATCACCCTCGACGAGGACTTCGTGCGGCCGACCGCGGGCGCGGGCCTGCGCATCGTCACGCCCGTGGGGCCGCTCGCGATCGACGTCGGCTTCAACCTCCTCCAGCGCCAGCGCCTCAACGAGCCGCTCGCCGCGTTCCACTTCTCGCTCGGCGTGTTCTGAGCGCGCGTTGACAGGTGGAACGCCGCTCGTAGACTCCGGCGCATGTCGCACCCGGACTTCATCCTCGACAAGCGCGTCCTCGAGCGGAACGTCGCCAAGGGCATCGTCAAGCGCGAGGAGCTCGAGCAGCACCTCGCGAAGCTCCCGGACGTCGAGCACAACGCGGAGCCGTGCGCTCCGCCGGTGCCCGCCGCCGCCGCCAGCGACGCATGAGCGACGAAGACACGATCCCCCCCATCGACTTCACGACGTTCGTGCTCTCCCTGAGCACCGCGTGCATGACGCACCTCGGTGAGGTCGAGGGGGCCGACGGAGTGAACCTCCCGATGGCCCAACAGACCATCGAGATCCTCGAGATGCTCGAGGCCAAGACGACCGCGAACCTCACCGGCGAAGAGGAGCGCATCCTCGAGCAGGTGCTCGCCGATCTGCGCGAGGCGTACGCCGCCAAGTCGCCGCCCTCCTGAGCTATGCTCCCGCGCCATGAGCAAGCTGACGCTTCGGCTCGAGGCCTACGAGAGGGACGCCCGACAGCTGATCGCGGCCGCGCAGGCGCTCGCGGACGAGCGCGGTAACTCCGAGGTCGAGCCGCTCCACTTGCTGTACCGGCTCGTCGAGGGCACCGAGTCGGTGCAAGAGGCGATTCGCCGCGCCGGCGTCGATCCGACCGATCTCCTGGTCGAGGCCGAGGCCGAGGTACGCAAGCTCCCGCGGAGCGGAGGCTCGGTCTCGTACCTGTCGCCGCGCACGCTCGACCTCCTGACGCGCGCCGACGGCGAGGCCGCGCGGGACGGCGCGAAGGTCACCGTGGCGCACCTGCTCGTCGCCGCGGCGCAGGAGACCACGGGCCCGGTCCGCGACGTGCTGCGCGCGGTGGGGCTGAGCGCGCCGATCCTCCGCGCCGCCGCGCAGGCCGGCGCGTCGTGGTCGAGCAAGGACGGCGGCAAGGGCGCGAGCTCGAGCGAGCCCAAGGGCGACCCGCTCGACCTCTACGGTCGCGACCTCACGAGCCTCGCCACGCAAGGCGTC
>JAYRVK010000890.1:0-5172 GCA_041918555.1 Sandaracinaceae bacterium | reverse complement strand
GGCCGCGCGGTCGAAGGGCCCCTCGTCCAGGCGCATCGCCTGCTCCGCGCCGTAGAACGTGGTCACCGGCGCGAGCTCGTTGAGCCGCGCGCCGAGGTAGAGCTCGAAGCGCGTCATGCCGGGGCGGAAGAAGAAGCCCGCGGCCCGGTGCAACAGCTCGTGCGGCCCCCACTTCGACACGTGGGCCGGATCGTGGATCGCGATCGGCGACTCGGCGCTGAAGCCCTGGTACTTGCCGGTACGCAAGACGCCTTGCTCCCACACGTCGTGCTCGGGGTCGCGCACCTCGAAGACCGAGGTCCAGTCGAGGAGCGCGCGGAGCTCGCGCGGCCGGCTCGTCGCGCCCACTGCGACCCCCATCGCGCACATCCGGAGCGCGAACGGCGAGGCGATCACCTCGCCGAGCGGGAGCCCCGCCGCGGCCGCCAGCGAGGTCGCGTCGTGCGGCCGGAGCCCGCGCGCGAGCTCGAGCAAGCGCGCGGCGAGCGCCGCGTCCGAGAGCGCGTGGAGCGCGCGCCGCCGCGCCGCGGGAGTCTCCCCGAGCCCCTCGTCCGAAAGACCCTGCATCGCACCGGCTGGTACGATGCGCGTCCGCCGATGGCAATCCTCAAGTCCCGCCCGCGCGTGCGCCTGCGCGTGCCCTCGGAGATCCGGCCGGGCGACGAGTTCCGCGCGACGGTGGTCCTCGACTGCGCCCGGGCGCTCGACGTCGAGTCGGTCCACGTGCGCCTCGAGGGGGTCGAGCGCTGGACGCTCGGGAGCGGCCAGCACGCGATCACCCGCAAGCGGGAGCGGGTGACGCTCGGCGCCAAGCTCGCGGACGCGCGCGCGCTCCCGAAGGGACGCACCGAGCTCGCCGTCTTCATCCCGCTCCCCCCGGACGCGCCGCCGACCTACCGCGGCGCCGCCGGGACGATCGAGTACACCCTGCACGTCCACGTCGCGATCCCTTGGTGGCCCGACCGCCACGCCGCCTTCGACGTGTTCGTCGGGCCGACGGAGGTGCCGAGCCCTCCCCCCGAGGCCGGCATCTACTCCTCGAACCCGAGCGGGCCGCGCGGGACCGAGGCCCACGCCGAGATCAGCGTGGCCTCGACCTGGACGCGCGCGGGCGACATCGTCAGCGGCGCGCTCGCGCTCAGCAACGTGGCGCACCACCGCTACTCCGAGGTCCGCGTGGGCCTGCGCGGCGTGGAGACGCTCTACGAGGAGGACGGGAGCGTCCGTATCGAGCAAGAGTACTTGCGCTACCAGATCCGCCTCGGCGCCGAGCAGGCGACGGAGGGCGAGATGATCCCCTTCCGCTTCCGGCTGCCCCCCGAGGCGATGCCCGATCTCCCGTGGGTGCGACGGTCGAGCGGGCAGGGGCCGCTGTGCACGCTGGCGTGGCAGCTGGAGGTGGTGGTCGGGGTCCGGTGGGGCACGGATCTCACGCTGCGCGTCCCGTTCCGCGTGCTCCCCGCGTCGAGCCGGCCGGGCGACGCGCCCTCGCGGATGGCGCCGCCGACCGTCGGCTCGGACCGCCTGCAGGAGCTGTGGCGCGCGGTCGGGGAGCAATATGGTTTGCAATACGATACCCAGACGCTCTACGGGCAGCTCGGCGACACGACCCTCGCGATCCGCCGGGACCTGATGGGCCGCGGCGGCGTCTTCCTCCTCGCCGAGCTCGTGTACCCGGAGCTGCACCTCGCGCTCGACGTCGCGCCCGCGACCAAGGTGCAGATGGTGGTCGGCGGCGGCGCGCGGATCGGCGACGGGAGGTGGGACCGCGATCACTACGTGCGGGCCCGCGACCCGGAGCAGGCCGCCGAGCTGCTGCGCGCGCTCGTGCCGGCGATGCGCGGCGGGGCCTTGCGCCGGATGGACGACCGGCGCCTCGTGATCGAGGTCCGCGACACGGGCGTGAGCCGGCCGCGCATGGAGCAGTTCGTCGGCGCGGCGGCGCAGCTCGCGCGCGCGTTCGAGGCGACGCGCCGCGCCCTGCCCCCGCCGACCGCGATGCGCGACGCGCTCGGCGCGTGGCGCGAGCTCGCGACGCGCCTGGCCGGCGAGCTCGAGACCGCGCGGATGCGGCTCACGGGTCAGCTCGGGACGATGGCCGTCGAGGTGCGGCTCTCGTTCGACGAGAAGGGGCGCCCGCTCAGCACGTGGCTCGGCGTGGCCCCCCCGAGCCCCCTCGACGCCGCGCACTCCGTCCAGGTGGAGGGCCGCGACGAGGGAGCGCGCGCCGCCCTCGAGGCGCGCTTCGAGGGCGAGACCCTCGAGCTCGTGAAGATCCTCGGGCACGGCGCGCACGAGCTCGCGATCGAGCCCGGGCGCGTCGCGATCGGGCTCCCCTACCTGTTCGGGCTGGACCCCGAGGCGGAGGCCGCGGCGGCCGCGCGCGCGCTGCCGACCATCCAGCTCGCGGACGGACCGCCGGTCCCGCCCACGACGGCGGCGCTCCTCGAGCAACGCCTCGCGCGCCTCGCGCGGCTCGTCACCATGCTGCGCGGTCAGGCGGGCCCGTACCGCTAGTACCCCGGGCCCGAGGTTCGATCCGGGTTCGGCGCAAGCCGAACCCGATCGAACGGAGGGACCTGGGGTACGTCTTGGGTGGGGGCCCCATCGGGATGCAATCCCGATGGGGGAGGGGCTGGAACAGACCCTCCGGCAAGAAGGCTAGGACACGCGCGCCCGAAACCCGGAACGGGTTTCGGGCCGCGTGTACTAGAGCGCGAGCTCCTCCTCGGCCGCGACGGCGGCGTCGAGGTCGGCGCCGAGCTCCGCGATCAGCGCGTCGACGCCCCGCGCGCGGGACGCGTCCGCGTTGCGGCCGGCGAGCTCGGTGGCGAGCTCCTCGAGCCGCGCCACCATCGCCTCGAGCCGCGCGCGCGCCTCGCCGCGCTTGGCGGACAGGCTCATGCGCTGGGCCTCGGCCGACTCCGAGGCCATCGCCCGCGTGCGGGCCAACGCGGCGTCGAGCGACGCGTGATGCGCGGCGTGCTGGCGCGCGACCTCGAGGAGGCGCTCCGCGCTCGCGGCGACGGGATCGAAGGCCGGCCCGAGGGCGAGCACCTCGCGACCGATCGCGCGGCGCGCGGTGGTGGCGCGCCGCACGAGCGCGCGGATCGGATCGCGGCGCCGGAGCCCGAGCCCGAGGCCGAGCCCCGCGAAGAGGAACAGCCCACCCCCGACGCCCGCCCACGCGAGGCCGGGCACGCCCGCCGCGCTCGCCACCGCGCGCGCCGCGGGCGACGGCGGGGGCGGCGGCGGGACGAGGTGCTCGACCTCGATCGCGCCGACGAGGTGCCGGCGGGCCTCGGTGAGCGTCAACATGTTTTGCGTCGCGAGACCGATCGCGTTGAACGAGATCGGCATCGACGCGCTCCGCGGGATCTCGACCACGTAGCGGTGCGCGGCGGGGTCGGCCTCGAGCACGCGGCTGCCCGGCGGCAGGACCACGTAGGGGCCCGCGGTCACGTCGCGGGTCCCCGCCACCGTCCGGCCCATCGCGTCGAGGGTCGAGCCGTCGTACCCGAAGGACACGCTGCCCGAGAGCCGGACGCGCACCCGGTCCTCGTGCGGGGCGGCCAGCGACGCGAGGTCGAGCGCGGCGCCGTCGAGGGGGAGCGGGACCCGCTGGGCCGCCGTCCACTCGGCTTGCGCCATCGCGATCGACGGCGCCGCCAGGCACAGAGCGAGGACGAGGCGCCCGACGTTCATTGCATCCTCCGGTCGCCGTAGAAGTTCATCGCGAGGGCCATGGTGCGGCGCGAGTCGCCGTCCCAGCCGTTCCACGCGGAGCCGATGACCTGCTCGTAGCGGGACAAGAGCTCTGCGTCGCGCGACAGCGCGGGGTCGTTCCAGAGCTGCGCGCCCGCGACGAGCACGCGCCGGCGCTCCTCGAGGAGCGTCCGCGCGCCGTTCACGTCGCCGCGTCCCAGCGCGGCCGAGGCGTACGCGAGCGCGTCGCCCGCCGCGTACGCGAGCACCGTGCGCTTCACCGTGCGCTGCGTCGAGGCCACCGCGGCCTCGCGGTCGAGCGTGCGCTCGGCGCGCACCTCGGCGGTCGCGGTGCGGTTCCCGCGGCTGAGGAGGTCCTTGTAGTCGAGGGTCACGCGCGCGATCTGGGCCGCCGCGGTGCCGGGCGGCACCTCGAGCTCCATCAGCACGACGTGCTGGTCGCCGCGCCGGAAGGTCGGCAGGTGCATCCGCAGGCCGCGATCCTCGTCGCGCTGCCGGTCACGGGAGATCCCGAGCTCCGCGGCGAGGCGCCGGTCGGTGGCGATCTCGGTCGCGCGCACGGCCTGGGCCTGCTGCTCGTCGAGCACCGTCGAGCCGTACACGCGGGTCGCCACGACGCCCTCGCCGAGCTCGACCCGCAGCCGCAGCGCCTGCGCCACCGCCTGCGCGCGCTCCTCGAGCTCGTCGGTCAGGATGTCCGCGACGTCGCCCGCGCGGCGCACGAAGTGGTAGCTGCCGCTGCCCTCGCGCGCGATCGAGAGCATGGTCTCCTCGTCGAAGTCGGTGCCGAGCCCCACGCTCGTCGTGAGGACGCCGCCCTCGTCGAACATCCCGCGCGCGATCGCGCCGAGCTCGCCCGCGTTCGTCTGCCCGATGTTCGCGACGCCGTCGGAGACGAGCACCACGAGCAGGACGTCGTTCATCTCCCGCCGCGCCGGCGCGACGCGCTCGGCGGCGCGGAGCGCGGCCTCGATGTTCGTGCCGCCGCCCATGCGCAGGCCGTCGATCGCGCGGTGCGCGGCGCGCCGGTCGCCGACGCGCGCGGGGGCGAGGTCCACCGTCGCGTCGTCCGAGTAGCTCACGAGGCCGAAGGTGTCGCCGGCCTCGAGCCGATCGACGAGCTGGTGCGCCGCGGCGATCGCGTGGTCCCACTTCTCGCCGTACATCGAGCCGCTCCGGTCGAGCACGAGGCGCACGTCCATCCGGGGACGTGCCGGGGCCTCGCCCTGGCGGGCCATCAAGGCGATTTGCAGGTGGACACGCTCGCCGTCGGAGTGGACGCGGGTGCGCTCGAGCTCGGCGTGGAGCCCGACCGCCTCGCGCGCGGGGACCGGATACGGCAGCCGGCCGAGCTCGTCGAACGCCTCGAGCCGGACGTTCCGGCCGTTCACCAGCACGCCGCGATCGAGGAGGTCCTCGAGCCGCGCCTGCGCGCCGCCACCCGCG
>JAYRVK010000889.1:0-2119 GCA_041918555.1 Sandaracinaceae bacterium | reverse complement strand
TTCGTCGCCGTCGGCCACGGGCGGCGGCGGCTCGGGGGCGCGTCGCGAGGGCGGCGGCTGGCCGTAGTCCTCGGTCAGCTTGCGGGTCAGGCGGTCGACCAGCATGCGCTCGACGTAGCTCGGCATCGAGGGCACCTGGACCGAGACCCGGACCTGCGGCGTGCCGTGCGGGCCGGTGGTCCGGACGAGCTCGACGCTCCCGTGGTGCTCGCGGCCCGCGTCGCGGTAGCTGAAGAGGAGGTAGCCGATCTCGGGATCGCGATCGGTGATCGGGAAGCGGAAGTCGACCGCGATCAGGCGCACCGCCGCGCGCCAGAGCTGATCGTAGGTGTACGTGTACTCCTCGGTCTGGCGCGCGCTCGCCGAGGCCGCGGGCGCGAGCACCGCACAGAGGGCCAGGAGGATCACCGCGAGCGTGCGCGCCATGCACCCGAATCTACGCAGGCGGCCGCGAGGGACCAAGAAAGCGGGAGCCCGCGCCCTACTCGGGGAGCTCGCGGACCGACAGCGTGTACTGCCCGCGCATGCCCGCGGTGTAGCTGTTCGCGAAGACCCGCAACGTCCGGGTCTCCGTCGCGCGGTGGACGATCCGGCTGTCGGTCCCGACCGCGTCGTCGTTCTGCTCGAGCCGGGCGTCCTGCGCATCGACGAGGAGCAGGTACGCGTCGAGCTCCTCGCTGCGCATCGTGATCACGTAGGTGCGACCGGCCCGGACCTCGATCGGGTAGCTGTCGTAGAAGCTCCCGTCTGCGAGCACAGGATCGCCGTCGCCGAGGGTCCCCGTGCGACGCAGGATCTCCTCGCCCGCGACCTCGTTCGCGGCGGCGAGCCGATAGGCACCGCCCTCCCCCGGCCGGAGCGCGTTCGCGCCGACGAACAGCGCGCCCGTGCGATCCGCGACCCACACCACGCGCGCGACGCGCGGCTCCGCCTCGGTGGGGCGGCCCGCGGCGAGCATGCGCCGCTCGTCGGTCTCGATCAGGAGGAACGGCGCGAAGCCCTCGCCGCGCAGCTCGAGGACGTAGGTCTCCCCTGCCTCGACGCGCATCCAGTAGCGATCGAGCCAGGACTCGTCGCCGTGGCGCGCGTCCCCGGCCTCGAGCCGGCCCTCGATCGAGTGGTCGGTCGAGAGCGCGGGGACCTCGAGGCGCTCCATCGTGAGGACGTAGGGGCCGCGTCGATCGGCGATCGGTGTCGTCGCGACGAGCTCGACGGGGCTCCGATCGGCCGTCCACACGACTTGCGCGGTCACGCCGAGGCCCGGCGCGTCGTCGCACTCCTCGATCTCCCAGCCCTCGCTGCGCAGGACGATCATCGGATCGAGCGCCTGGCTGCGCATCGTGAACACGTAGGTCGCGCCCACGTCGACCGCGACGAGGTGGGCGTCGAAGAGCGAGCGCTCCTTGGGCCGCTGCGCGTCGCCCTCGGCCAGCGCGCCCGCGACGGGGCGGTCGACCGCGAGCCCCGGCGCGCGGAGGAAACGGACCCACGCGCCGATCCCGATCGCGGCGGCGACGAGCGCGGTCATGCCGGCGACGATGAAGATCGGCGCGCGGGACCCGCGGGAGGACGGCCGCGCCGGGGCGGGCGCCGGCAGCGTGGTCGTGGGCGCCTCGTGCGCCGCGCTGAGCTCCTCGTCGAGCGCGTCGAGCGCCGCGACGAGCGCGTCGGCGCTCGCGAAGCGGTCCTCGGGGCGCTTCTGGAGGAGGCGATCGAGGACCGCGCGCAGCGGCGCGGGCACCGGCCGGGTCAGCGGGGGCGGCGGCTCGACCGCATGCGCCATGAGCTTCTTGAGAGCCAGGCGGTCCGCGAACGGCGCGCGTCCCTCGAGTAGGCAGTAGAGCGTGCAGCCCAGGCCGTAGAGATCGCTCCGCGCGTCCGCGTCGGCGGGGTGGTTCGCCTGCTCGGGGGCCATGTAGTCGAGGCTCCCGACGAGCTCGTCGACCCACGTCCGGCGGCCCTCCTCGCCGTCGCCGACGAGGGAGGCGAGGCCGAGATCGACGACCCTCACCGTCCCGTCCTCGGCGAGGAGCAGGTTCGACGGCTTCACGTCGCGGTGCACCAGTCCCGCCGCGTGCGCGTGCGCGAGCCCCGACGCGGCCTGGCGCACGAGCGCGGC
>JAYRVK010000888.1:0-4561 GCA_041918555.1 Sandaracinaceae bacterium | reverse complement strand
TGCCGGATCCGCGCAAGCGGCTGCCGGGGCGCGGGGTCAGCGTGCACCCGCGGCGCGCGTGCCTGTCGCGCGCGGTCCGCGGCGGCGGCTTCGCGCGCTCGCTGCGCGGTCCGGTGGAGGGATTGGATCTCGACGAGCTGTGCGCGCTGATCGCGTCGCAGTACGCGGCGCGCGTCGAGGGGCTGTTGATGGCCGCGCTGCGCAAGCGCGCGGCCGCGCTCGGGGCGGAGGCGGCCCGGGGCGCGGTGCGGGACGGGAGCGCGCGGGCGCTGGTCGTCGCGAGCGACGCGGCGGGCCGGCGCGACGAGCTCGCGGGGCTCGCGGCGCGCGAGAGTCTGCCCGTGATCGCGCACGGGACCAAGTCGGAGCTCGGCCGCCTCGCAGGGCGGGACGAGCTGGGCGTGTTGGCGATCCTGGACGAGGGGATCGCGTCCGAGCTCGCGACCATGGCGTCGCGGGTACAGGACATTTCGGAGGCGGAATGAGCAAGGTGCGCGTGTACGAGATCGCTAGCGAGCTCGGCATGAACAACCGCGAGCTTCTGGGCCGGATCCAGTCCCTTGGGATCCAGGTGCGCAATCACATGAGCGCGCTCGAGCCCGCGGAGGCGGACCGAGTGCGGCGGGCCCTCGACAAGGACAAGGCGGACAACACGGTGGAGGAGCGGATCAACCAGACGGTCATCCGTCGCCGGACGAAGAAGCAGCCCGGCGGTGGATCCGTCGACGTGGCGCCCGAGCCCGCGCCGCCGCCGGTGGTGCGGGCCGAGCCGCCCGCGCCGGTCGCCGCGCCGGTGCTCCGCGCGGTGCCCGAGCCCGAGCCGACGCCGACGCCCCCGCCCCCGCCGGAGCGCCTGGTGGTGGACGTGCTGCCCCCGCCGCCGCCGCCGCCGCGCGTGGTCGAGGTCGCGCCGGAGCCTCCGCCGGAGCCGCCGCCGCCCGCGCGGGAGGACGACTGGGAGCCGGAGCCTCCGGCTTCGGAGCCGCCGAAGAACCTGCCGTCGCAGCCGCCGCCGGCGGCGGAGCGCTTCGCGCACGCCAACCTGCCCCCCGGCGTCATCACGCGTGGCAATCAGACCGCGCCCTCGGTCGGCCAGATCTCCGAGCAGACCAAGACGCGGATCATCCAGCAGCACGCGCAGCAGCGCAGCCCGCGCCGTCGCGAGGTCGGCCGCCGCGAGCTGGGCCAGCCCGGCCGTCCGACCGGGGGGCGCACCGGGCGCCGCAAGGTCAGCCCGAACAAGAAGGGCATGAAGACGGAGATCACGGTCCCGTCGGCGCAGAAGCGCATCATCAAGATCGAGGGCGACGTCGCGCTCTCGCAGCTCGCCCAGCGGATGAGCCTCAAGGCCACCGACCTCCTGATGAAGCTCATGCAGATGGGCGAGATGGGGGTGACGATCAACTCCACGCTCGACACCGACACCGCGAAGCTCATCGCGAGCGAGTTCGGCTACGAGGTCGAGAACGTCGCCAAGAGCGAGGACGAGCTCATCAGCGAGATGCGCGGTGACTTCCAGGACCTGGAGGAGGCGCGCGAGACGCGGGCGCCGGTCGTCACGGTCATGGGCCACGTCGACCACGGCAAGACCTCGCTCCTCGATCGGATCCGCTCCGCGAACGTCGCGAGCGGCGAGGCGGGCGGCATCACGCAGCACACCGGCGCGTACCGCGTCGAGACCGACCGGGGCGCCGTCGCGTTCATCGACACTCCCGGCCACGAGGCGTTCACCGAGATGCGCGCGCGCGGCGCGCAGGCCACCGACGTCGTCGTGCTCGTCGTCGCCGCCGACGACGGCGTGATGCCGCAGACCAAGGAGGCGATCAGCCACGCGCGCGCCGCCGAGGTCCCGATCATCGTCGCGGTCAACAAGATCGACAAGCCCGACGCGGCCCCCGATCGCATCCGCCAGGAGCTGTCGGGCTATGGCCTGCAGCCCGAGGAGTGGGGCGGCGAGACGCTCTTCGTCAACGTCTCGGCGGTCACCGGCCAGGGCGTGGACGAGCTGCTCGAGTGCATCGCGCTCCAAGCGGAGATCCTCGAGCTGACGGCGAACAGCCACATCCCCGCGGAGGGGGTCGTGCTCGAGGCCAAGCTCGATCGCGGCCGCGGGGCGGTGGCGAACGTGCTCATCCGCAACGGCACGCTCCGCCAGGGCGACACGGTCGTCGCGGGCGCCGCGATGGGCAAGGTCCGGGCGCTGACCGACGAGCGTGGCAATCGCGTCACGGAGGCGGGGCCGTCCACGCCGGTCGAGATCCTCGGCCTCAGCGACGTCCCCAACGCGGGTGACGGGTTGTACGTAGTCGAGGACGAGGAGCGCGCGCGCGAGCTCGTCTCCCAGCGCCAGGTCGAGGCCTCGAGCAAGGCCAAGCGCAAGATGAAGACGGGCCTCGAGGCGCTCCAGCTCGCCATGGCCAAGGGCGAGTCGGAGACGCTCAACCTCGTGATCAAGGGCGACGTGCACGGCTCGGTCGAGGCGCTCCACAAGGCGCTCTCCGAGCTCTCGACCGACAAGGTCTCCGTCAACGTCATCCACAGCGGCGTCGGCGGCATCACGGAGCAGGACGTCATGCTCGTGAGCGCTTCGACGGGGCTCATCATCGGCTTCAACGTGCGCCCCGTCGGCAAGGCCGGCGCGATCGCCAAGGCGGAGGGCATCGACATCCGCAGCTACCGCGTCATCTACGAAGCGGTCGACGACGTGAAGAAGGCGATGGTCGGGCTCCTCGCACCCGAGGAGCGCGAGAAGGAGATGGGCAAGGCCGAGGTCCGCGAGACCTTCGGAATCCCGAAGATCGGCACCATCGCGGGCTGCTTCGTCACCGACGGGAAGATCCTCCGCAACGGCAAGGTCCGCCTCGTGCGCGACGGCGTCGTGGTGTGGGAGGGCGACATCGCCTCGCTGCGCCGCTTCAAGGAGGACGTCCGCGAGGTCGCGAGCGGCTTCGAGTGCGGCGTGGGCCTCGTGAACTTCAACGACGTGAAGGTCGGCGACGTGATCGAGTGCTTCGTGATGGAAGAGGTCGAGGCGACCCTCTGATCGTGGCCACCGCGCGCGTGACCCTGTCGCTGCCCGGGAACGACTCCCTCAAGGGGAAGCGCAGGGTCGTGCGTCGCATCCTCGACCGCGCGCGCCACAAGTTCAACGCGGCGCTCGCCGAGGTGGACGCGCTGGACGACCACCGCCGCATCGTCCTCGGCGTCGCCGTCGTCTCGAACGACGGGCGCCACGCGACGTCCATGATCGACGCGATCCAGGACTTCATCGCGACGGCGAGCGAGGCGTTCATCGTCGATCGCCGCATGGAGCTGGTCCACCTCGGCGAGATGGACGGCTGGGATCACGATGACCGCTGAGCGCACCGCGCGCGTCGCCGAGCGCATCCGCGCCGAGCTCATGGACCTCTTGCTCAAGGGTCAGCTCAAGGACCCGGGGGTGCGCGGCGCCATCGTGCACGCCGTGCAGGTGACGAGCGATCTGCGGCAGGCGCGCGTGTACGTCCGGCTCGACGAGCTCGATCCGAGCGAGGCGCGCAAGCGCGGGCTGATGCGCGGCCTCGAGCGCGCGGCGGGGTTTCTCCGGCGCACGGTCGGCCAGCGCCTGAAGCTCCGCCACGCCCCGGAGCTCGCGTTCTCCTGGGACGACACCGCCGAGCGCGCGTCGCGGATCGAAGAGATCCTCGACGAGATCGCCAAGGAATGACCCATGGCGCGCCGCTCCGAGGTGCACGGCGTCCTCGTGGTCGACAAGCCGCGCGGACCTACCAGTCACGACGTGGTGCGCCAGGTGAGGCGCGCGCTCCGAACGCGCGCCGCAGGGCACGCAGGCACGCTCGATCCGATGGCGAGCGGCGTCCTCGTGGTCGCGCTCGGCGACGCGACCAAGCTGGTGCGCTGGCTGACCGCGGACGACAAGGTCTACCGCGCGACCATCGCGCTCGGCGCGGAGACGGACACGCTCGACGCGGAGGGCGCCGTCGTGGAGACCGCGCCGCCCGGCCCGATCGCGCTCGCGCGCGTGCGCGCCGCCGCGGCGGGCTTCGTCGGTGCGCAGCGGCAGCGGCCGCCCGTGTACAGCGCAATTCGAGTAGACGGCGAGCGGCTGCACGAGCGGGCGCGGCGCGGCGAGGCGGTCGAGGCGCCCGAGCGGGACGTGGTCGTGCGGCGGCTCGACGTCACGCGCGCGGACGCGGCCGAGATCGAGCTCGAGGTGGAGTGCGGCAAGGGCTTCTACGTCCGCGCGCTCGCCCGCGACCTCGCGCGGGCGCTCGGGACGCGGGGCCACCTCACCGCGCTGCGCCGCGTGCGGAGCGGTCGCTTCGGGCTCGACGCGGCGGTGACCGGCGAGGCGCTCGAGCGCGCGGCCCGCGACGACGAGGCGCGCGACGCGCTGATCGCGCGCGTGATCGGCCTCGCCGAGGCGTGCGCGGCGATGCCGCGGGTCGTCCTCGACGCCGCGGCGACCGAGGACGCGCGCCACGGCCGCCGGGTCCGGGTCGAGGGGCCCCCCGCCGGCACCGAACCCGTCGCGCGCGTCGACCGCGGCGGGGCGCTCGTC
>JAYRVK010000887.1:0-2659 GCA_041918555.1 Sandaracinaceae bacterium | reverse complement strand
TTCGCCACCGAGCTGCTCGAGCAGACCCACGAGCTCTACGCGGGCCGTACGACGAAGCGCGTCCTGCGCATCCTCTCGCTGCGCCACGACAAGCGCACGCTCGACCTCGTGCGCGACGGCCTCGGTCGCCCGTCGCGGCGCGGGAACGCGCTCGAGCTCCTCGACGGCGTGCTCGATTCGGGCCTGCGGCCGCGGGTGATGCCGTGGTTCGACGACGTCTCCGTCGCCGAGCGCGTCGCGCGGGCGGGCGCGCTCGCGGGCGACGTGCCCACGCCGCTCGCCTACGTCCGCGAGGGCTGCGCGCACGCGAACCCGTACTTCGTCGCGGTCTTCCTCGACGCGCTCGCGCGGCACCCGCGGGCCGACGCGCGCGCGCTCGTCGAGGAGCGGCTCGAGAGCCCCGACTCGATCGTGCGCGAGCAGGCGCTCGTGACGCTCGCCGCGATCGACCGCGCGGCGGCCGAGCGGGCGGCCGCGCGCCTCGCCGCCGATCCCTCCGAGGTGGTGCGCGCGCGGGCCGCCTCGATCCTGAAGACGACGTCCGACCCCGGAGAGAGAGCCATGCGAACCACGCTCGAGAAGGTGCTGCTCCTGAAGACCGCGGCGGTCTTCTCGAAGGTCGACGCCGAGGACCTCGCCCCGATGGCGCACGCCGCGGTGGAGCACGAGTACGAGCCGGCGGAGACGATCGTCGCCGAGGGCGAGGTCGGCGACGTGCTCTACCTCATCGTCAGCGGCCGCGTCGTCGTGAAGCGCGCCGGCGTCGAGCTCGCGTCCCTCGGGCCGGGCGAGACGTTCGGCGAGATGGCGGTCCTCGACGCGGAGCCGCGGAGCGCCACCGTGATCGCGAGCGAGCCGACGCGGGTCCTCGCGATCGCGAGCGAGGACTTCTACGACGTGCTGCACGAGCAAGCGGAGATCGCCGAGGGCGTCATCCGCGTGCTCACGCACCGCCTGCGCGCCGCGGACCGCGCCGTGGATCCCGTGTCGATGCTCCCGCCGGCGCCCGAGGCGCAGTGAGTGCAAGCTTCCGTGCGCGCTACGCGGGTGCGGCGGCAGACGGGGACGGAGACGAGGACGAGGGTGGCTACTCATCACCGCGGGAGACGCTCCCTCCCCCGCGACGCGGGGGACGCGGGGGAGGGCGGGGGTGGGGGGTCGGTTTGTCGCCGCTCGATCCACCTGCTATCGGATGGCTGCCGTGAACGACGCGTCCACCGATCGTCCCTCCTTCGCCCCGTGCCGGCGAGGCTGAGCGAGACCGCGCGCGTTCACTCCTTCCGTTCTCCGACACAACGCCCTCGCTCCGCACGCCGCGGGAGCGAGCCGTCATGTCCCACGCCCTCCTCACCCTCCGACTCCCGCTCCGCGCGGTGCTCCGCGCCGATGGGTTCGTGCGCCGGCTGCGCGCGGTGCACTCCGCGCCGGCCGCGAAGCTCGTGCTCGCGTTCGCCTTCAAGAACGACGAGCTGCCGTTCGCGCGGCGCGTGCTCGCGACCCACTCGCGGATCTGGCTCTTCCGCTGCAACCAGCACGCGTTCGCCGGCGACTTCGTCGCGGTCGACATGTCGAGCGCGGACGTCGGCGCCCGCCGCGCGTGGGCCCTCGATCTCAAGCGGGGCGCCCCCGTGCGCCTCGGGGGCGGCGGCGCGGGCAACGCCTTCGTGCGGCTCTCCGCCGCGGTCGCGGAGATCGCACGAGTGCACGGGATCTTGACGCCCGATCACCCCGTGGTCCGCGCCACGGGTGACGGTGTGGCGCTCGCGCGCCTCTTCGATGCCGCGTGACGCGGCCTCAGGGGCACTCGCACTGCGCCGCGACCCGCGTGCGCGCGCGATCGCAGCGCTGTGCCCCGTCGGTGCAGCGGTCCGCGAGCTCGAGGTCCGCCGCGTGGCGCGCCGCGATCCCGCAGATCGAGTCGGCGAGCTCGCAGATCCGCGCGCTCGACGGGCAGAGCGTCTCTTCGCAGTGCGCCTCCGGGTCGATCGCCGCGGCGACGCGCTGCTCGAGCGCGAGGAGCTCCTCGTACTTCGCGCGCACGTCGTCGCGGGCGAGGAACTGCTGCATCGAGGTCCCGGGCGCCGGGCGCGGACCGGCCGCGCAGCCGCTCGCGAAGAGCGCCGCGAGCGCGATCACTCGGCGCACGTGCAGGTCTCCCCGACGCGCTCGCGCGCCGTCTCGCACCGGCCGCGTCCGTCGCGGCAGCGGTCCGCGGTCTCGCCGTCGCTCGGGTGGCGCTCCGCGATCGCGCAGATGCGCTCGGAGAGCTCGCAGATGCGGCCCTCGAGGCGGCACGCGGCCGCGCAGTCGGGCTCGGGCCGCGCGAGCGCGGTCTCGAGCTCCTCGACGCTCGCCTCCTGCTCGTGCTCGAGCTCCACCGGCGACTCCGGCTCGGGCTCCAAGAACGGTTCGCTCGGCTGCGACGCGGCGCCGCCGCAGCTCGCGTGGAGCCCGAGGGCCGCCGCGCAGGCGAGCACGAGCCACCCGCCCGATCGTGTCTTCTTCATGGCTCCCCTCCGAGCGCGCGCTCGAGCAGCGTGTCGTGGATCACGAGCGCGCGATGGTACGCGCGCGCCGCCTCGCGGTCCTCGCCGCGCGCCTCGTGGGCGCGCCCGGCCACCGCGAGGAGGTTGGCGGTGAAGAGATCGTCGCGCTCCCC
>JAYRVK010000886.1:0-6572 GCA_041918555.1 Sandaracinaceae bacterium | reverse complement strand
GCGCGCACCCCGCGCATCCGCGCGGGGGCCCCTCGGCCGACGGCCGTCGCTGACGCGACGGCCTGGCCTCGCGGAGCGCCCCGTCGACGACGGTCGCGATCACGGTCAGCTCCCGGAGCGCCGCGGGCTCGACCGCGGTCGGGTCCTCGCGCAGCACCGTGAGGTCCGCGACGGCGCCCTCGCGGATCACCCCTAGATCCTCGCGCTCGATCGCCAGCGCGGCGCCCCGCGTGAAGGCGCGCAGGGCCTCGAGCGCCGTCAACCTCTCGTGCGGTCTCCAGCCCCCGGCGGGTTGCCCGCCGGCGTCCTGGCGCGTGACCGCGGCGTACAGCCCGAGCGCCGGGACGTGGCTCTCGACCGGCGCGTCCGAGCCGAACGCGAGCACCACGCCCGCGTCGAGGATCGTCCGCCACGCATAGGCGCCCGCGATCCGCGCGGCGCCCACGCGGGCCTCGGCCCAGGGCATGTCGCTTGTCGCGTGGGTCGGCTGCATGCTCGCGGTGACGCCGAGCTCGACGAACGCGGGGAGATCCCCGAGCCGCAGGACCTGGACGTGCTCGACGCGGTGGCGCGGCCCGGGCCCCGTCGCCTGCGCGGCGCGGATCGCGGCGAGCGCGGTCGCGATCCCGTGATCGCCGATCGCGTGGATCGCGACCCGATAACCCGCGGCGTGGGCGCGGCGCGCGCGCTCGGCGAGGGCCTCGGGCGTCGCGAGGAGCAACCCGCGGTGGCCCGTCCGATCCGCGTAGTCCTCGAAGAGCGCGGCGCCGCGCGAGCCGAGCGCGCCGTCTGCGTAGTGCTTCACGCCGTCGACGATCAGGCGCCCCTCGCGATCCGGCGGCGCGTCGAGGAGCGCGTCCGTGCCGGGGTCGCTGCCCTCGAGGTAGGCGACGACGCGGAGCGGGAGCTCGCCCGCGGCCTCGAGCGCGCGGAGCTGCGCGAGGCTGCGCGGGTCCACGCCCATGTCGTGGACGCCCGTGAGCCCCGCGTCCGCGCAGCGCGCCGCCGCCCGCGCGAGGGCGCTCCGGAGCGCCGCGTCGGACGGCGGCGGGAGCAGCGCCATCACGAGGTCGACCGCGTTGTCGACGAACACTCCGGTCGGCGCGCCGTCCGCGTCGCGCAGGATCTCGCCGCCCTCTGGGCTCGTCGTGTGCGCGTCGATCCCCGCGAGCGCCATCGCGCGCGCGTTGGCCCACGCGGCGTGTCCGTCGACGCGTCGCAGGAGCACGGGGTGATCGGGGAAGGCCTCGCTGAGCGGCGCGTGCGCCGGGAAGGCGGCCGGGGCCCAGTCGTTCTGGTCCCAGCCGCGCCCGCGGATCCAGTGCCCCGCGGGCGTCGTCGCCGACGCGGCGCGCACGCGCTCGACGACCTCCTCGACCGAGCGCGTGCCCACGAGATCCACCTCGCGCTCCGCCCGGCCGATCCCGAGGAGGTGCGCGTGCGCGTCGACGAGCCCGGGGAGGATCGTCGCGTCGCCGAGGTCGATCCGCGCGCCGGCCAACGACGGATCGTCCGCGTCGAGCACGTGCGTGATGCGGCCCGCCTCGACGCGGATCGCAGCGGCGGTCGGGCGCGCGTCGTCGAGGGTGCGCACGCGGCCGAGGAAGATCGTCGCCGCGGCCAGCCTGGGGGAGGGCGGGGCCGGCGCGCCGCCGCACGCCGCGAGGACGAGCGCCGCGAGCACGCGCCTCACCGGCCGGCGCCGTAGCCGCGGAGGATGCGCTTGGCGACGGAGATCTTGTGGACCTCGTCAGGCCCGTCGTAGATGCGCGCGGCGCGCTCCTCGCGATACCAGAACGCGATCGGCGTGTCGTCCGTCATCCCGAGCGCGCCGTGGACCTGGAGCGCGCGGTCGATCACGCGCTGGAGCACGCCGGCCGCGAAGAACTTGATGAGCGAGATCTCGTTCTTCGCGCCGAACGGGCCGTGCCGATCGATCTGCTCCGCGGTGTGGAGGACCATCAGGCGCGCGGCGTCGATCTCCGCGCGGCTCTCCGCGATCATCGCCTGCACGAGCTGCTTCTCGCCGAGCACCTTGCCGGGCGCGACCTCGCGCGTCGCGGCGCGCCGGCACATCAGGTCGAAGACGCGCTCGCAGATCCCCATCCAGCGCATCGCGTGGTGGATCCGGCCGGGGCCCAGGCGCGCCTGCGCGAGCATGAAGCCCCCCCCCTCCGGCCCGATGCGGTTCGTCTTGGGCACCCGCACGCCGTCGAAGCGCACCTCCGCGTGGCTCGCCCAGCCGCCGCCGGGGTGCCCCATCACCGAGACGTTGCGCACGAGCGAGTAGCCCGGCGCGTCGAGGGGCACGAGGATCTGCGACGCGCGCCCGTGCGGCTCGGCGTCGGGGTGGGTCACCGCCATCACGATCGTGAACGCCGCGCCCTCGGCCGCCGTGGTGAACCACTTGTGCCCGTCGATGACGTAGTCGTCGCCGTCCGAACGCGCCGTCGTGCTCATCCACACGGGGTTGCTGCCCGCGTGCTCGGGCTCGGTCATCGCGAAGCAGCTGCGGGTCTCGCCGCGCACGAGCGGCGCGAGGAAGCGCTCCTTCTGCGCCGGCGTCCCGTGCTCCATGAGGAGCTCCATGTTCCCGACGTCCGGCGCCTGGCAGTGGAACGCGTAGTGGCCGATCGGCGTGCGCCCGAGCGCCTCGCTCACGTAGGCGAAGTCCATCAGGCGCATCCCCATCCCGCCGTGCTTCTCGGGAAGGAACGGCGCCCACAGGCCCAGCTCCTTCACGCGCGACCGCTTCTTCGCGAGCTCGGGCGCGAGCGCCGTGAAGCCCTCGGCGAAGAGGCGGGGCTCGAGGGGGATGAGCTCCTCGTCGACGAACGCGCGGATGCGCGAGAGGGTCCCCTTCAGCGTCTCGCTCGGCTCGAATCCCATGCGGCGCAGGGTAGCCCCCGGCGCGGCCGTCGTGGTGACTCTGTTGCCCCCCGGGCCGGTCACTCGGTACCTTCCGTCCGGGCCGGGAGTCGGGAAGACCCACGAGCGTGTTCGCGGTCGGTGACGTCGTCGGGAGCTACACGATCCTCGCCCACTTGCGGTCGGGCGGGATGGCCGACCTCTTCCTCGCCCGGCGCGAGGGCGCGATGGGGTTCCGACGGCTGGTCGCGATCAAGGTCGTGCACTCGCGCCACGCCGAGGACGACCACCTCGTCCGGATGTTCCTCGACGAGGCGCTGATCTCGGCGCGGATCGACCACCCGAACGTCGTGCACGTCGAGGACCTGGGCGAGATCGACGACACGTACTTCCTCGTCATGGAGTACGTGCACGGCTGCTCGCTCGCGCAGCTCATGCGCGTGCTCGGGCGGATGCACCGGCGGCTGAGCCCGCTCGTGGCCGTCGCGATCGCCGCGCGGGTCGCGGAGGGGCTGCACGCCGCGCACGAGACGACCGACGACGCGGGCGAGCTCGTCCAGCTCGTGCACCGCGACGTGAGCCCGCAAAACATCTTGCTGTCGCACAAGGGCCACGTGAAGCTGATCGACTTCGGCGTCGCGAAGGCCGAGATGCGGTCCGAGAAGACCAACGTCGCGATGCTCAAGGGCAAGGTGCGCTACATGCCGCCCGAGCAGGCGACGACCGGGATCGTCGACCGCCGCAGCGACATCTACTCCCTGGGCATCGTGCTCTGGGAGATGCTCACGATGAGCCGGCTCTTCGCCGGCAAGACCGAGTTCGAGGTCCTGCTCAAGGTCCGCAAGCCCAAGATCGATCCGCCCTCGAAGTACGTGTCGGACATCCCGCGCGAGCTCGACGAGGTCGTGCTCTCCGCGCTCTCGGTCGATCCCGAAGAGCGCCCGAAGACCGCGAAGAGCTTCCGGCGCATGCTCGCGCGCGCGCTCCCGCGCTCGATGTCGCTCGACAGCGCGCACCTCGCGGACCTGATGCTCTCCATCGTCGGCGACGAGCTCGAGGAGGTGCGGAACGAGCTCCCGCAGGAGGTCTCGCGGCTCCTCGAGGCCGAGCAGCTCCGCGTGGCGCTCGCCGAGAGAGAAGCGCGCACCGGGGAAGAAGAGACCACCGAGAGCGCGGTCGAGATCATGACCCTGCACTCGCAGGTCGTGGCGTTCGAGGAGGACGAGCTCGATCACACCCCGGGTGGCGCGCCGGTCCCCTTTGCCAAGCCGGCCTCGGACCCGCCGGAGCCCGCGCCGCCGGCGCTCGACCCGCCGAGCGATCTCACCGACACCTCGGACTCGGGCCTCCGGGAGTCGTTCACCACGCCCGCGCGCCCGCTCGCGAGGCCGCTCGACCCGCCGCCCCCGCCGCCCCCCCCCGCGCGGCCTGCGGCGCCCGCGAGCTCGGCGGAGCTCGGCGTGATGTCGTCAGAGGACGTGGAGTCGGTGAACGCCGAGCGCGAGGAGGACGCAGAGCCCACCGTGGTCGGGGAGGTCCCCGCCGACGTGGCGAAGGCGGTCAAGCGGCGCCGCGCGATCCGGGTGGTCGACGACACGCGCTCCGAGCGTTCGCCGCCGCCCGCGCCCGAGCCCGCGGCGCTCCCCGCGGCGGCCGCGTCGGGCCTGACCACCGACTCGATCGTGCCGGTGCGACGCGTCCGCCCGCCGCCGATGGTCGCGTGGATCGCGGCGGTGATGGCCTCGGTGCTCCTCGGGGTGCTCCTGGCGCTGCTCTGGCCCTCGAGCGACGACTCGGACGACGAGCGCCCGCGCGTGGAGTCCCCACCCTAGGAGCTTCTCGCCGGCGTCGTGTCGTGCTTAGCCTGCGCGCCCTCGTCATCGGGACGGGGTTCGAACACAGGGGTGCGGAGATGAAGCCGAACATCATGTTCATCGGTTGGAATCGTGCGATCACGGGGCGCGAGGGTCGGGCGGGCGAGCAGTTCCAGAGCATGCTCGGCTTCCTGGGCAAGCAGCAGGCGGCTGGGAAGATCGAGAGCTTCGAGCCCGTCATCATCGGCGTCCACGGCGGCGACTTGAACGGGTTCGTCGTCGTGCGCGGCAAGTCGCAGGCGCTCTACGACCTCAAGCACTCCGAGGAGTTCGTCGAGCTCATCATCAAGACGGGGCTCTGCGTCGACGGCTTCGGTGTCGTCGAGGGTTACGGCGGCGAGGCGCTGCAGCAGATCATGATGAAGTGGGGCGCGGCGGCGGCCGGCGCCTGATCCGGTGCGAGGGGGGCGGGGGTCGGCTACGGCCCCCGCCGCTCCCAGAGAGAGCCCGCGCAGACTCCGACGTGGTGAGCGTGGGGGAAGGACAGCGCGCGCCCGAGCGCCGCCGACACGGGCCGGAGCGTGCCACGGGGCCCATCGGAGCCTGGAGCGCTCCCCGCTCCGCGGACCGAGAATCGTGGCCGATCCCGCGCACCCAAACGGTCTGGCACGGGCCGTGGGAGGGTGGGATGGCGATGGCCTCGAGCACGAGACGGCCCTCGGCGATCCTCGCGCTCGCGGCGTTCGCCGCGCTGCTCCCCGGCTGCCCCGGCCGCATCGCCGATCCGGTGGCGTTCCGCGAAGAGGCGGCGGCGCGCTGTCCGACCGCGTTCGACGTGGAGCGCGACCTCTTCGCGCGGACCTGCGGCACGCTCGGCTGCCACACCGGCGGCCCCGGGGTCGCGGCGGCCGGCCTGGACTTCGCCACGCCGGGGGTCCGCGACCGGCTGCTCGCCCACGTCAGCTCGACCGAGGAGTGCGACGGCCGGCCGCTCCTCGTCCCCGGCGACCTCGCGGGCTCGCTCCTCGTCCAGAAGGTCGGGGAGTCCCCGCCGTGCGGCGACCGCATGCCCTCGGGCCTCTCGCCGCTCAATCCGACGGAGCAAGCCTGCTTGTCGGCGTACGTGGCCGCGCTCGTCGGCGGGTCGGCCGATGGGGGCGCGCCGCCGCCGACCGACGCGGGAGCGCCGCCGCCCATCGACGCGGGGGGGGGGGCGCCGACCGCGGTCACCTACCAGGCCGAGGCGATGACGCTCGGCGTCTACGTGATCGACGCCACCGACGCGAACGTGATCCGCCTCCCCGACGGGGCGACGAGCGGGACCGCGCGGCAGACCTTCGACGGCGTGGCCGGCACCTACCAGCTCACCGTGGCCGCGCTCGCGGAGATGGACGGACAGCCGCGCCTCGTGATCCGCGTCGCGGGCACCGAGGTCGCGAACGAGACGTACCCGCTCGCCGCCGCGGCCACCGAGCCGCTGACCCTCGGCCCCTACACCGTCGTGCTCGCGCCGGGCGACGAGATCCTGCTCGAGGGCTTCGTCGACGCGGGCGCGTGGGCGCGCGTCGACTACGTGCGGGTGGCGCCGTGAAGCGCTCTACTCTCGCGCTCGTCGCCGCGCTTTTTGCGCTCCCCGCGGGCGCGTCCGCGCAGGTCTCCGTGAGCGTCGGCGGCGTGCGGGGCCGCATGGTCGAGCGCGCGCTCGTCTCGAGCCTCGAGGACGCGGGGGTGACCGTCCGCGACGGGAGCCCGGCCCGCGTCGAGGGCGAGGTCTCGCGTGCCCGGCGCCGCGGCTTCCGGGTGCAAGTCGCCTTGCGCGATACGAGCGGCGCGGAGGTGGTGTCGCACGAGCTCGTCGATCGGAGCCTCGGCGGCCTGAACCGCGCGCTC
>JAYRVK010000885.1:0-6329 GCA_041918555.1 Sandaracinaceae bacterium | reverse complement strand
GGGGATCCTCCACTTCGACGCGCACACCGATCTGCTCGAGACGCGCCTGGGCGTGAAGTACTGCTTCGCGACGTGGGCGTTCCACGCGAACGAGCTCCTCGGGCGCGGGGGCAGGCTCGCGCAGGTGGGGATCCGCGCGTCGGGGCGGCCGCGCGAGCACTGGGAGGGGACCCTGGGTGTGAAGCAGTACTGGGCCCACGACGTCGCCGACCGCGATCCGCGCGGGCTCGCCGCCGAGCTCGTCGCGCACCTCCGCGCGCGCGGCGTCGAGGGGCTCTACGTGTCGAACGACATCGACGGGACCGATCCCGCGCACGCGTCGGCGACGGGCACGCCCGAGCCGGGCGGGCTCTCGCCCGAGCTCGTCACCACCCTGATCCGCGAGGTCGGCGCGGCGTTCCCGTGCTGGGGGAGCGATCTCGTCGAGGTGGCGCCTCCGCTCGCGGGCGCGATCGCTGGAGAACCGCAAGCTACGTTGCGGACATCCGTCCGCTATCTTCGGGAACAGATCGCGCTCGGGCGTCGGCGGTGATCGTCTCGCGCCTGATCGCGCTCGCCCGCCCGCGGGGCGCGCTCCTCATCTCGAGCCTGCCGCTCGTGGGCTTCGGGTACGGCCTCTGGGAGCGCGGCTCGACCATCCACCCCTTCGACGTGACGGCGCACCTCGGTGGGCTCTTCGCGGCGTGGCTGCTCGGGCACGCGGGCGCGATGTGGCTCAACGCCGAGCTGGATCGCGATCAGGGCGAGGTGCTCCTGGGCCGCGCGGTGCCCGTCCCGAGGGGCACGGGCCTCGCGGGCCACCTCGCGCTCGTCCTCTCGGTCGCGACCGCGGCCCTCGTCGGCCTCCCGAGCGCGGCGTGCGCGGCGGGCTGCGCGGTCCTCGCCGTCCTCTACTCGCACCCGCGCGTCGCGCTCAAGGCGCGCGCGCTCGGCGGCCCGCTGGTCAACGGCGTCGGTTACGGCTCGCTGTCGCCGATCGCCGGCTGGCTCGCGTCCGAGCCCGTCTTCACGTGGCGCGCCGCGATCTCGCTGTTCTTCGGGGTGCTCTTCATCCTGGGCGTCTACTTCGCCGCGCAGGCGTTCCAGTCCGACGAGGACCGCGCGCGCGGCTATCGCACGCTCGTCGCCACGCACGGCCCGCGCGTCACGCTCCTGGTCGCCCGCGCGTGCCTCGGCGCGTGCGCGCTCGGCGCCATCGGCCTCGCGATCGTCGGCGCGTACCCGCGCGCCGTCCTCCTGGCGGCCCCCGTCTTCGTGTGGATGGACCGCCACCTCGCGCGCTGGCTCCGCGCGCCGAACGGCGGACGCGGCCAGGACGCGACGCGCCTGGTCACGATCCTCGCGTGCGCCGTGATCGCGATGCTCCTCGCCGCCTACGCGCACCAGGCGCACGCCCTCGTGAACGGGACCCCGCCCGGCGGCTGCGGCACCGCGATCGTCCCCGCCGCCCTCTCCTCCGTGTGCATCCGCGGTTGAGACGGAGGGGACGGTCCCAACTTGCGAGACTCTCTCCGAAGAAAGTCTCGCAAGTTGGGACCGTCCCCTCGTATCCCTCCGTATCAGGGGCGGAGCAGCCCGAGGAGCAGCGCGCCGACCCCGCGCGCGTCGTAGGGCACCTCGAGCTCCGTCGCGATCTCGACGCCGAGCACCGTGGCGAGCATGAGCTGCGCGACCGCGTCGGGGCTCGCGTCCGCGCGGATCGTCCCCGCCGCCTGGTCGCGCCGCACCGTCTCCGCGATCCGCGCGCGCGCGGTCGCGAGGAGCTCGGTGTACTTCGCGCGCAGGGTCTCGCTCCGCCCGCACGCCTCGAGGATCTGGTGCGGGCGCACGCTCCCGGGGAACGGGAAGCTCCCCGACTCCACGGCCATCGTGAAGCCGAGGACGATCGTCGGGAGGTCGGCCCCCGCCGCGCCGCCGCGCGTGAGCGCGTCGATGAACCCGCCCATCACGTCGCCGACCACCGCGGCGATGAGGTCGTCGCGCGTCGCGAAGTGGACGTAGAACGCGCCGCGCGTGAACCCCGCGCGCTCGCAGATCGCGTCGAGGCTCGGCTTGGTCAGGCCTTGCTCGGCGAACAGCGCGGTCGCCGCGCGGACCAGCTTGTCGCGGGTCTCCCGCGCAGACGCGGCGCGCGCGCTCTCGGCAGGTTCTTCGGTCATCGAGAAATATCCCCCTCGCGAGCCCCGTAGCGCCTTGACATACGACCCCGTAGGTCGCACATCAAGGCCCCGCATACGGGCCCGTAGGTCGCAGGAGGGAACGTGGAGCTCACCCTTGTCGGAACCGAAGACCCGCCCGCGGAGGCAAGCTCGGACGTGGTGAAGCGCGATGCCAGAGGCCTGCCGAGGGTCGCGGTGCGCCGCGTCGTGTGGCGCGCCGTCGTGGTGGCCGCGATCCTCTTCTGGTTCGGCCTCGTCCGCGTCGCGGACTGGACCGGGCTGCGCTGGCTCTTCTTCGCGCTCACGGGTCAGCGCGCGCAGTACGAGCGGCTGACCACCCCCGTGGCCCTGCGGCGCGCGTTCGAGGTGCTCGGGCCGACCTACGTGAAGCTCGGCCAGCTCGTCGCGAGCGGCGAGGCCCTCTTCCCGCAGCATTACTCCGAGGAGTTCCGCAAGCTCCTCGACCGCGTGCCCCCCTTCTCGCTCGACGCCGTGAACCGCACCCTCGACGAGGAGCTCGGCGCGGCCCGCGCGCGCATCGTCGAGCTCGATCCGGCGCCGATGGCCGCCGCGAGCATCGCGCAGGTGCACGCCGCGGTGCTCGACGACGGCAGCGAGGTCGTCGTGAAGGTGCAGCGCCCCGGCATCGCCGAGCTCGCCGCCGCGGACGTCGCGCTCCTGCGCTTCTACGCGCGGAACCTCGCGAAGATCAGCCGCCACATCCGCCGCGGCAACGCGGTCGCGATCATCGACGGCTTCGAGGAGAACCTCGTCGAGGAGCTCGACTTCCACCACGAGGCCGCGCGCATGCGCGAGTTCAACGAGGTGATGAGGCGGATGGGCACCAAGGACGTCGCCGCGCCGATCGTGCACGACGACCTCAGCGGCCCGCGCGTCCTCACGATGGAGCGCTTCCGCGGCTGGCGCCTCGACGACACCGACGGGATCCTCGCGAGCCCCTACGACGGCAAGGAGCGGCTGCGCCACGGGATCCGCGCGTGGTTCCAGACGCTCATTCTCCGGGGCTTCTTCCACGGCGACGTGCACGCGGGGAACTTCCTGCTCCTGCACGACGGGCGCATCGGCTACCTCGACTTCGGCATCGTCGGGGTCTTCGACGAGGACCAGAAGAAGAACGTCCTCGAGTACGTGCTCGGGTTCCAGCAGCGCGACTTCGTGCGCGTGGCCAGGTCGATGCTCGCCATGGGCACCGTCGAGGACGCGGCGCGGGTCGACGTGGAGGCGTTCGCGGCGGATCTCGCGGTCGCCTACAAGCCGCTCCTCGAGCCGACCGAGGAGTTCAAGATGCGCGACATGCTCCCCGACCTGATGCGGGTCGCGCACGCGCACTCGATGCGCATGCCGCGCGACCTCGTGCTCGTGACCAAGCAGCTCGTCTACCTCGACCGCTACTCGCGCGCGCTCGGCGGCCACGAGATGAACGTCCTGACCGACAAGGCGCTGAGCAACCTCATCATGCAGGACATGCTCGCCGCGATGTTCGCGTAGGCCTCAGGCCTTCGCGCGCGTGAGCATCGCGTCGCAGAGCACCTGGCAGCCCGCCGCGACGTGCTCGGGGGTCGCGCTCTCGATCTCGTTGTGCGAGATGCCCCCCTCGCACGGGATGAACACCATCGCGGTCGGCGCGACGCGCGCGACGTAGCAGGCGTCGTGGCCCGCGCCCGAGACGATGTCGCGGTGCGAGAAGCCGTGCCGCTCGGCCGCGCCGCGCACCGCCGCCACGCACTCGGCGTCGAACGGGACGGGCGGCGAGTACCAGATCGCGTCGAGCTTCGTCTCGAGCTTCATCCCCTCGGCGGCCTCCGCGACGGCTGCGCGGACCTCGGCGTCCATCCGCGAGAGCGTCGCGTCGTCGGGGTGCCGCAGATCGATGGTGAAGAACACCTTGCCAGGGATCGTGTTGCGCGAGTTCGGGAACGCCTGCACGAGCCCGACCGTCGCGCAGGCGAGCGGCGCGTGCGCGAGGCCGATCCGGTTCACCGCGTCGATCACCCGCGCGGCGCCGACGAGCGCGTCGCGGCGCGTGCGCATCGGGGTCGGGCCCGCGTGCGCCTCCTGGCCGGTGAACGTGCACTCGTACCAGCGCTGCCCCTGCGCGTGCGTCACCACGCCGATGGTCTCGCCCTCGGCCTCGAGGATCGGCCCCTGCTCGATGTGCGCCTCGAAGAACGCGCGCACGGGCTTGCCGACGGGGGCCTCGCCCGCGTACCCGATCCGCGCGAGCTCCTGCCCGATCGTCCTGCCCTCGAGGTCGGCGCGGCCCAGGCCGTACTCGAGGTCGAAGACCCCCGCGAACACGCCCGAGCTCACCATCGCGGGCGCGAAGCGCGAGCCCTCCTCGTTGGTCCACGCGCTCACCTCGATGGGCGCGTCGGTCACCGCGCCCGCGTCGTTGAGCGCGCGGATCACCTCGAGGCCCGCGAGCACGCCGTAGATCCCGTCGAACTTCCCGCCCGTCGGCTGGCTGTCGATGTGGCTCCCCGTCATCACGGGCGGGAGGTCGGCGCGGCGCCCGTCGCGGCGCCCGAAGATGTTCCCCATCCGATCGATGGTGACGGCGCAGCCCGCCTCCTCGCACCAGCGCACGAAGAGATCGCGCGCCGCCTTGTCGACGTCGCTCAGCGCCAGCCGGCACACCCCGCCCTTGGGCGTCGCGCCGATCTTCGCCATCTCCATCAGGCTGTCCCACAGCCGGGCCCCGTCGATCCGGATCTCGCTCGTCATTGGCGGAGAATACGCAGTGAAGCACGTCTCGATCGAGGCCAGGCCGTCGCGACGCGACGGCCGTCGGCCGAGCGGGCCCCGCCGCAGGCGGGGAGCGAACGCGCGCCAGCGCGTTCGAACGAGGGCCCCGCGCGGCTTTGCGGCGCGGGGGAGGGGCGCGCGCAGCGCCCCTCGGAGTCACAGCTGGGTCGCGGCGGGGAGGTCCCACTCGAGGCCGACGTTGACGCCGACATAGCGGTCGACCGCGCTCGCCGCGGCGCTGCGCGAGGTGTTCGGCGAGTCGAAGTCGAGGAGGAACACGCGCGCCTCGGCCTCGGCGAGGAACGAGAAGCCCAGGCCGAAGGGGTACGCGAACGTGAAGCCCGCCTCGATCCCGTGGCCGAAGCCGCCGCCGAGCTCGTCGCCGAGCATCCCCATGTGGAAGGTCGGCAAGTACGCGGCCCGGCCGCCGAGGACGACGTCGCCGAGATCCGCACGGAACGAGCCGCCCGCCCGCAAGAAGGATTGCTCGACATAGGGCACGCCGACCGGGGCCTCGTTGCCGAGGGTGCCGCGCTCGACCCGGAAGGCTTGTTGACCGCCCGCGACCTCGAGCCCGAGCTGCGAGTCGCCGCCGAGCGGGATGCGGAAGCGCAGCCCGAGGAGCCACGCGTACTCCGTGGTCGGGTAGGCGATGTCGTTCGGGCCCTGCGACTCGACGGCGAAGGAGTGGTGGAAGTCGGCGTGCAGGCCCAGGTGCGCGAGCGCGGAGTTGGTGCCGTGCGCGCCCGGGTAGTACTCGAGCCCGAAGCCCGCGGCGGGGCCCACGAGGAGCTCGTAGTCGGTGATGCCGCCGCGCTCGATGCCCTGGAAGGTGAGGCCGCGGTTGAAGGCGCGGAGCAGCGCGCGGACGCGGAGCGGGCTGTGCTCGCCGACCTCCGCGGGCCCGGACGGCGCCATGCCCGGCGGCCGCTCCTCGTCGGCCGCGCCCCCGCCGTAGAGCTCGGGGTCTAGGGTCGCGCGGCGCTGCGCCAGCGCGCGGGCCTCGACCTCGGCGATGTCGTTCACCGGCGGGGGGGGGGCCTCGTTCTCCATCGCCTCCATCACGAAGTCGATGTCGGCCTCGCCCTCGGCCGCGGGCCGCGCCGCCGCGCGGCGGGCGCGGGGCGCCGGGGTCCGGGGTCGCCGGGCGCGCGGGGGCGAGGGCCGGGCGCGGCGCTCGGAGGCGCGCGCGCGCCGGGCCCGCAGGCGCGCGGCGCGGGCGCGGCGGGCCTGCGCGGAGCTCGCGCGCTGCGCCTCGACCGGCGCTTCGACGGCCACGAGGGGGACGAAGAGCGCGGCGAAGAGGAGCCACACCCGGAGCGGGCGATGCAGGCGGGAGATCACGATCGGCAGGACCCAACAAGCCGCGTGCCAGCCGGTTCCGTCGGGTCACGCGCCCGATCC
>JAYRVK010000884.1:0-3993 GCA_041918555.1 Sandaracinaceae bacterium | reverse complement strand
GCCCCCGGGCCAACCGTCGCGAAGCTCCGCCCGTCCGGCGCGTAGGCGACGTCCGCGGCGTCGTCGATCCGCGCGCGCTCGCGCCCCGTCCGGAGGTCCCAGAGCCGCACCGTCCCGTCGCGGCTCGCGGACGCGAGCTCCTCGCCGTCCGGGCGGAACGCGACGCGCCGGATCGCCTCCTCGTGGCCGCGGAGCACGATCCACAGGCGGCCCTCGCGATCCCAGAGGCGCACCGTGTGATCGAACCCGCCCGTCGCGAGGAGCTGCCCATCGGGCGACCACGCGGACGCCCACACCGAGCCGTGGTGCCCATCCTGTGGCACCGCAAAGAACGTTGTCTCCTCGGCCACGGCGACCGGAGCGGGCGCGGGCTCGATCGGGGATTCGGGCGCTCGGACCTCGGACGCCGCGGCGACCTGCGCCCGCACGGGCACGGCCACGTGGGCCGCGAGCGGGGCCCCCGCGCATCCGACGACGAGCAAGCCGATGGCGAGCCGTGACCGCACGAGAGAGCGTACGGCGGGCCCGCGCCTCGGATTCCCCGCGGGACGAGCGAGCGCAGCTCGCGGCCCGGGATCCGCAGGGGCTCGGGCCGACCCGCCGAGACCGCGTCGCGGGCCCCTCTGGCGTCCCGGATCACTCGACATCGATGGTCGCGTCGGACCCGCGATCTCCGGCGCCCGCAGCCCCCGCGCTACAGGTCGTCTCGCTCCGAGCGCGAGGCCCGCGTCATCAGCTCGCCGACCGCGCGCTGCGGGTCCTGGTCCTCGTAGAGGATCCGGTACATCGCCGCGGTGATCGGCATCTCCACGTCCTCGCGCAGCGCGAGCTCGTGCGCGCTCTTCGTCGTACCGACGCCCTCGGCGACCATGTTCATCCCCGCGAGGATGTCCGCGAGCTTCTGGCCCTTGCCCAGGGCGAGCCCCACCTTGCGGTTGCGGCTGAGGTCGCCCGTGCACGTGAGCACGAGGTCCCCCATCCCGGCGAGCCCCATCACGGTCATCGGGTGGGCCCCGAGCTTCGCCCCGAGCCGGCCGATCTCCGCGAGCCCGCGGGTGATGATCGCCGCGCGCGCGTTGTGCCCGAAGCCGAGGCCGTCGCCCACGCCCGCCGCGATCGCCATCACGTTCTTCAGCGCGCCGCCCACCTCGGCCCCGATCACGTCGTCGGTCGTGTAGACGCGCATCGTGGGATTGCGCAAGTGGTGTTGCACCCGCTTGGCCACCGCCTCGTCGTGCCCGGCCACCGTCACCGCGGTGGGCATGCGCATCGCCACCTCGCGCGCGAAGGAGGGGCCCGCGAGGAAGGTGAGCAGGTGATGGCGCTCCTCCGGGAGGTGCTCCTCGAAGATCTGCGAGACCATCTGCAAGGTCCCTTGCTCGATGCCCTTGGTGCACGACAGCACGGGGGCGTCGTCGGGCAAGAGCTCGCCGGCCTGCTCGAGCACCGCGCGCAGGCCGTGCGTCGGCACGACGCTGAGCACGAGGCCCACTCCGTCGAGCGCGCCCGCGAGGTCGCTCGTCGCGCGCAGGTTCTCGGGGAGCCGGAAGCCGGGCAGGTAGGCCTCGTTCTCGCGCGCGCCGTCGATCGCCTCGGCCTGCTCGCGGCGCCGGCACCAGAGGCGCACGCGATGTCCGTTGTCCGCCAGGAGCTTCGCGAGCGCGGTCCCCCACGAGCCGGCCCCGAGGACCACCGCGTCCAGGTTCTCGTCCATGCGCGCACCATAGCAGCCGTCTGCCCCTTTCGTGCTCGGCGCGCGGGCCCGGGCTATGTTCGCCCGATGGCTCGCGGCCTCGTCGTCCTCGCCCTCACGGGGGCGCTGCTCTCCGGGTGCTACCTCACCCACGGGGACCCGGCGGGCCCGCGCGATTCGGGGTCGGACGCCCCGATCACGCCGCTCTTCGACGGGACGTTCCCGGGCTTCGACGCGGGCGTCGACGCGGGCGGACCGCCGCCGTTCGACGCGGACGTCCGGTTCGACGGGGGCTTCGACGCCGGCTTCGACGCGGGCCGCCGCCGGCGCGACGCGGGGATGCGCCTCGACGCGGGCCCGCGCGACGCGGGCCCGCGCGACGCGGGGCGCCGCGACGCCGGCCCGCGAGACGCCGGCTTCGACGCCGACCCGGGCCCGCGCCGGCCCGCGCTGCGCTTCGCACCAGGCACGTACTTCGAGGTGGAGGACTCGCCGGTGTTCGACGCCCCCGACGACTCCGCGTTCGAGCTCTGGGTGCGCTCGCGCGAGACCGGCGACGCGGACTTCTGCCAGAAGGGCGACTCGATCGCGCGGCACCTCTTCGTCGGCGTGCGCGGCGGGCGCGTGGTGATGGGCTGGGAGGTCGCCCCGCTCTCGCACGCGCTGGTGGGGCCGGTCCTCGTCCCGGACCGCTGGACGCACCTCGCGTTCGTGGCGCGCGTCGAGCCCACCGGCCTGCACCAGACCACGCTCTACGTGGACGGAACGCAGGTCGCGGCGGCGACGGGCGTCCCCGACCTGCGCCGCGCGTTCAACGATCAGATCTTCCAGTGCGGGCACGCCGACGTGGACGTGGACGAGATCCGCGCGTGGCGCGTGGCGCGCGACCCGATGGCCATCCTCGCGAACATGAACATGCGGATCTCGGGCTCGATCCCGGGGATGCTCGGGTACTGGCGGCTCGACGAGCGCGGGCAGATCGCCCTCGACTACACCGCGACGGGCAACGTCGCGATCCTCGGCGCGCTGACCACACCGGACCCCGCGGACCCGACCTGGATCTCGGACGGCCCGTTCTAGCCGCGCCCAGTCTACTCTCTCTCCGGTGCGCGGGGCGGACGGCGGCGGGGGGATCACGATCCGGCGGAGCCTGGTCCGCAACCTGGTGCTCTTGGTCGTGGCCATCACGGGCGCGGTGCTCGCGCTCACCGTCTACCAGTCGACCCGCGCGGTCGAGGAGCTGAGCCGCTCGCTCGTGCGGCGCTCGGCGATGCAGGTGCACACCGCGCTCGGCGCGTTCTTCGGGCCGGTGCAGCGACAGCTCTCCACCGCGACCGACTGGGGCGCGGCGGGCCTCCTCACGCCGATCGAGTCGTCGCGGCTCACGCCCTGGCTGCTGCCGATCCTGCGGCGGCAGACGCACGTCAGCTCGGCGATGGTCGCCGACGACGACGGACACGGCTTCATGCTCCTCGAGCTCCCCGGCGCATACCGCCGGCGCGAGGTGTGGCCGTCGCGCTTCGACGGCCGCGCGCGTTGGGCCGAGCACTCGCGCCGCGGGCGACTCGTGCGCGAGTGGACCGAGGAGCTCGCCTACGATCCGCGGGATCGGCCGTGGTTCCCCGCCGCCATCGCGGCCCGCGGCCGCATCGCGTGGACGGAGCCCTACGCCTTCTTCACGACGCACGAGCCCGGCATCACGGCGTCGGCGACCTTCGACGATCCCGCGAGCGATCGCGTCCACGTGGTCGGCCTCGACGTGCTCCTGTCGGACGTCTCGCGCTTCACCACCGAGCTCGACGTGAGCCCGCACGGCGCGGCGCTCGTCCTCGCCGACGACGGTCGCGTGGTCGGGCTCCCGCGCGACCCGCGGCTCGCGACCGAGGAGGCCCGGCGCGCGGCGGTGCTGTCGCCGGCGAGCGACCTCGGCATCGAGCCCGCGCGCAGGGCGCTCGAGGAGTGGCGAGCGCTCGGCGGCGGCGACCGCGTCTTCCCGATCGAGGTGGGCGGCGAGGTCCATTGGGTCGGTATGCGACCGTACCGGCTCGCGCCCGACCGACCGCTCTGGATCCAGGTGCTCGTCCCCGAGCGGGACTTCCTCGGCCGCGTGCACCACCAGCGCAACGTCGTGGTCGGCATCGCGTTCGCCGCGCTGGTCCTCGCGGTGCTCGTCGCGCTGCTCCTCGCGCGGAGCTACAGCCGCCCGCTCGAGGCGCTCGCCGCGCACGCCGAGAAGTTCCGCACGCTCGACCTCGAGCGACCGGCGCCGATCGCGTCTGCGCTCCGCGAGGTGCGCCTGC
>JAYRVK010000883.1:0-1923 GCA_041918555.1 Sandaracinaceae bacterium | reverse complement strand
GATTCACTCGCGCTGGGGGAAGGGGGTGAAACCCCCTTCGAAGACTCAGCAGCTGAAGTCGCAGGTGCGGTCGGGGCAGCACATGCGCCGGCCCCCGCAGTCGTCGTTGCACCGCGCGCAGTGGCGATCGCTCCCGATCTCCCCCTCGCAGCCGTCGCCCGCGTCGTCGTTGCAATCCTCGAAGCCGTCCTCGCACGACTCGACGGTGCAACGGCCGCCCGCGCACCCTGCAACTCCATTTGCGATGCTGCATACGTTGCCGCAAGAGCCGCAGTTGCGCGGGTCCGAGCTCGTGTCGCCGCAGCTCGCTCCGCCGTCCGCACCGTCGTTCCCGCCGACCGAGCCCGTCCAGTCGCGGAGCTCGCCGGGCGCGATCGCCACGTCGCGACAGCCGCCGGCCGCGCAGGTCTCGCCGGGCCCGCACGAGACGCTCCGACAGGACCCGAGCAGATCGAGGTCGAGCCGCAGCGATCGCCCGGGCTGGAACGTGAACTCCGCCTGGCGGACCACCACCGTCGCGCCGCTCTGGCGCCCGGTCGCGGTGACCGAGAACGGACCGAGCGGGCCCGTCTCGTGGAGGAGCGCGAGCGTACGCGGGAGCGGCGGGTTGCCGCCGCCGAGGCCCGCGCGCGCCATCTGGGTCGTGCCCTCGGGCGACGCGACGGAGATCACCACCTCGTCGAGCTCGCCCGGGACGTCGAGGTCCGAGTCGGCCACGATCACCACCTCGGTGCGGGACCCCGAGCACCCCGCCACGAGCAGCAGGCCGAACCCCACGAACGATCGGGTCACCACCGCAGCACCCCCGGCTGGAAGTCCCCCTCGTACGGCTGGCCCCCGCTGCTCGCGGCGACCGCCACGATCACGATCACGACGACGACGACGGCGAGGCTCCCGCCGGCGATGCCCCAGAAGACCGGATCCTCGAGCAGCCCGAGCGACGCGCCGCCGCCGCCCCCCGCGGCCTCGCCGGGGCCCGCCACGACGGTGAGCGCGACGCTGAGCGGGCGGCCCGCCTCCGCGTCGACCCGCAGCTCGGTGAGCGTCTGCTCGCCGGAGTAGAGCGCGAACGTGCGCTCGCCCGCCGCCACCGGGACCTCGTCCCAGTGCTCGCGCGCCACCGTGTAGCCGTCGACGCGCAGCTCCGCGTCCTCGGGCGCGCCGGTCACGACCACGCGCGCGAGCGCGCCCTCCTCCGCGAGCGCCTCGCGCAGCTCCGACGCGTGCTGCCGGATCTCGGCCGACGTCGAGGGATCGTCGAGCACCTGCCGGTTCAGCGCCGACGCCTCGGGGTAGCGCCCCTGCTCGTAGATCGCCGACGCGAGGTTGTAGCGGACCGCGGGGGCGTCACGCCGCTCCAGGGCCTCGCGGAAGCGCGCCTCCGCGCAGGTCCAGTCGCGGCGTGCGACGCAGGCGACGCCCTGGTTGAAGCGCTCGCGCGCCTCCTCGGTGGCGTCGTCCTGGGCCGCGGCGCCCGCCGGGCCCAGGAGCACGAGGGCCGCCACGGCTTGCAGCGCGCTGGCCTTCTTGGAGGACCTCACGCGACAATGATAAGCCAGGTAGGGACGCGAGTGAGCTTCGAGGACCGATACGCGCTGCAGATGCCCCTCGGCGAGACCGTCCGGGGCAGCGTGTGGTCCGCCAAGGATGGGCGCGAGGACAAGACCGTGGCGGTCGCGATCCTCGCCTCCGACGCGCCGGAGGAGGTCCGCGCGCACTTCCAGTCGATCCACCTCGCGGCGAAGCTCGGCGGCCACGCGGCGATGGTCCGCGTGCTCGAGATCGGGCAGACCGCCGACGGCCGCCAGTACGCGGTGCTGGAGCACGTCGAGGGCGAGTCGCTCCGCGCGCGCCTCGCGCAGGGCCCGCCGCTCGCCCTCGATCAGCTCGTGCGCGCGATCATCGAGGTGCTCGAGGCGCTCG
>JAYRVK010000882.1:0-16073 GCA_041918555.1 Sandaracinaceae bacterium | reverse complement strand
CGAGGTCGAGCCCGCGCCCGCCGGGGACGACGCACAGGCGGTGCTCCGCCAGGCCGAGCGCGCCGCCAACCCCGCGCAGGCCGAGGCGCTCTTCCGGCGCGTGCTCGAGCTCGACCCGCGCGAGCACCACGCGATGGTGGGCCTCGCCCGCATCCTCATGGCGCGCGACGAGCACGCCGAGGCGGTGCCGCTCTTGAGGGTCGCCGTGCTGCGCCGCCCGCGGCGCGCGTCGTACCTCATCCTGTACGGCGACGCGCTGCGCGGGATCGGCAACGCGGACGGAGCGCGCGAGCAGTGGCAGCGGGCCCTCGAGGTCGAGCCAGGCAACGCGCAGGCGCAGCGCCGCCTCGGTCAATAGAATCGCAAGTCGTCTTGCACATCTCCGCGTCGATCTCCCCAGGGCGGCGGAGCTCGGCTAGAGTGCGAGCTCGATGCGCTGCTCCCTCGCCCTCGTGCTGTGCCTCGGGCTCGGCTGTGACGCCGGCGGCGCGCGCCCCGACGCGGGCGGCGGCCCGGGCGTCGACGCGGGCGGCGGAGGCTTCGACGCGGGCCCCGGCTTCGACGCGGGCTTCATGGACTGCGTCGGCGTGCCCTACGAGGCGGTCGAGGCGTTCGCCCCGGTCGACATCGTGTGGGTCGTCGACACGTCCGGGAGCATGTCGGACGAGGCGGAGCGCGTGCAGATGAACATGGTCGCCTTCGCGACGGCGATCGGCGCGGTCGGCATCGACTGGCACGTCGTGATGATCAGCAGCCGGAGCTTCGTGAACGTGCCGGCCTCGCTCGCCGACGACCCGCGCTACCTCCTGATCGATCGCGAGGTGAGCTCGAACGAGCCGATGACCGCGCTGCTCGCCGAGCTCCCGCGCTACCAGGCTCACCTGCGCCGCTCCGCGCTGACGCACTTCATCGCGGTGACCGACGACGAGAGCAGCCTCGCCTGGGAGGAGTTCAACACGCAGATGCGCCGCAACCTCGGGCGCAACTTCGTCTTCCACACCATCTCGAGCGAGGTCGCGGGCCCGCCCTCGCTCATGTACCCCGAGGGCCAGCCCTGCACGACCGGCGGCGGCTTCCCGCCTGAGGGCGCGGCCGCGCCCGGCGTGCAGTACTACGAGATGGCGATGGCCACCGGCGGGCGGATCTTCTCGATCTGCACGCCCGCCGCGGAGTGGGCGGGCCTCTTCGACAGCCTGACCGCCGCGATCGCGGTGCCGATGGTCATCCCCTGCGAGTACGACATCCCCGAGCCGCCGGCGGGCGACGAGCTCGACTTCGGGCGCGTCAACATCCGTTACACCCCGGGCGCGGGCGCCGAGCAGGTGTTCCCGTACGTCGGGACGCCCGACGGCGCGGACTGCTCGCTCGGCGGCTGGTACTACGACGACTACGCGCGGCCCACGCGCATCATCCTGTGCCCCTCGACCTGCACCGCGATCGGCGCGGACGCGGAGGGCCGCGTCGACGTGGAGCTCGGCTGCACGTCGCTCCTGATCTAGGCATGGCCAAGCGCCCGTCGAGCGCGTGCCCGTGCACGAGCGGCGCGCCCTACGCCTCCTGCTGCGGGCCGCTCCACCGCGGCGCCCCGGCGCCGACCTGCGCGGCGCTCATGCGCTCGCGCTTCGCGGCGTTCGCGCTCGGGGACGGCAGCTACCTCTGGCGCACGCTCCACCCCGAGCACCCGCTCCGCGCGCGGCCCGAGGCCGAGGTGGTGCGCGAGCTCTCGCGGGCGCGGCAGACGCTGCGCTACCAGCGGCTCACCGTGCACGACCACGACGAGGCCGCAGGCCTCGTGCTCTTCACCGCGCACGTGTTCGAGAAGGGTCGCCGGGGGGGGGCGCGCGCGTCGCGCGCGCGGGGGGACGGCGAGTCCCGCTCAGCGAACCGCTCGTTCACGGAGCTCAGCGAGTTCGAACGCGTCGAGGGCGCGTGGCGCTACCGCGAGGGCATGGCGCTCGACGCGCCGGTCGCTACGATCGAGCAGGCCCTGGGGCGGCGCACGTGAAGGACCCATTCCAAGACGCGCTCGACGCGACCGAGGATCCGCGCGGCCCGTTCCGCACGGGCGAGCCGACCCCCGAGCGGCGCCTCGAGCGGGCGCGCGAGGAGAGCTTCGCGCGCGTGCGCGAGCGGACCGAAGAGGCGATCCGCAGAGAGCGCGCGAACGCCCAGCGGGCGCAGCGTGCGCTCGGGGTCCTCTTCGCGCTCAGCGTGCTCGCGCTCGGCGGGGTGTTCGTGATGGGGGCGCTCGGCGTGCGCGGCGCCGCGGCCTGGTTCTGCCCCGCGCTCGCGCTCGTGATCTCGGTCGGCCTCGTCGCCTGGAAGAGCCGCGCGCTCGCGGACGCGTGGTCACGACGCCGGGAGCCCTGACGGTTCGCCGGTTTCTTGCCGCCGCGCGCGCGCCGGCGTCTCCTCGGACCATGCGCGCGACTCTCCTCCTCCTCGTCCTCGGCACCTCGCTCAGCGGCTGCCTGCTCCAGAACATGGGCGCCGAGCGCCAGCTCACCGATCAGGTCTACGCCCTCAACGACGAGATCCGTTGGGCGCGCATCGACCTCGCGACGGAGCGCGTCGCGCCCGACTTCCGGACCGAGTTCCTCGCCCTGCACCGCGCCTGGGGCCACGACATCCAGATCGCGGACTCCGACTGCACCCACGTCCAGATCAGCGACGACTCCGAGAGCGCGACCTCGCTCGTGACGCTGTCCTGGTACGACCAGCAGACGATGGAGGTCCACACGTCGGTGCTCGAGCAGCGCTGGATCAAGACGGACAGCGGGTTCCTGCTCGACCGCGAGACGGTCATCGGCGGCGAGCCGCGCATCCTCGCGACGCCCGACGAGACCGCCGACGAAGAGACCTGAGGCTCACTCGAGGCCAGGTCGTCGCGAAGGGACGGCCGTCGGCCGAGGGGGCCGCGCGCCTCGCGCGGGGAGCGAACGCGCGCGAGCGCGTTTGAACGGGGGGGGCATCGGGGGTAGCCCGATGCGGGGGGCGCGCGCCGCGCCCCCAGCGAGCTCAGCGCATGCCGACCGCGCCGCGCACGCGGTCGACGGTGGCGCGCGCGATCGGGCGCACGCGCGCCGCGCCCGCATCGAGGATCGCGTCGAGCTCCGCCTCGTCGGACCGCAGCGCGTCGTAGTGCGCGCGCCGCGGGCCGAGCTCGGCCTCGAGCGCTTCGAAGAGGGCCTGCTTCGCGTGGCCCCAGCCGTAGTCGGAGCGACGCAAGTCGTCTTGCATCGCGCGGCACTGCGCTTCGGAGGCGACGAGCTTGTACAGCTCGAACACGGTGGAGCCCTCGGCCTCGGCGGGGGCCTCGAGCGGCTCGCTGCCGGTGACGATCTTCATCACGGTCTTGCGCAGCGTCTTCTCGGGGGCGAAGAGCGGGATCGAGTTGCTCTTGCTCTTGCTCATCTTCTCGCCGTCGAGCCCGGGGACGAGCGGCGCCTCGCTGATCCTCGGCTCTGGCACGACGAGCAGGCCCTCGCCGAACACGTGGTTGAAGCGCAGCGCCATGTCGCGCGCGACCTCGATGTGCTGGAGCTGGTCCTTGCCGACGGGCACCACGGCCGCGTCGTAGAGGATGATGTCGGCGGCCATGAGCACCGGGTAGTTGAAGATCCCGGCGTTCGGTGCCTCGCCCTTCGCGAGCGCGTCCTTGTACGACACGCCGCGCTCGAGCTGGCCGGCGGCGATCATGCACCCGAGCACCCACGCGAGCTCGAACACCTCGGGGACGTCCGACTGCCGATAGAGGTGGATGCGCTCGGGGTCGAGCCCGCACGCGAGCCACGTCGCCGCCACGTCGTAGGTGTACGCGCGCATCGCCACCGGGTCGCGCAGCGTCGTGAGCGCGTGGTAGTCGGCGATGAAGAGGAAGCTCTCGTACTCCTCGGCGAGCCGCAGCGCGGGACGGATCGCGCCGAGGTAGTTCCCGAGGTGCGGGGCGTTCGAAGGCTTGATGCCCGTCAGCGATCTCTGCACGGTGCGGCTCAGATCGCACGGCCGCCCCGCCCATGCAATGACTCGCCCCATGACCGCGCGCCCCTTCCGGATCCTCGGGGTCCAGCAGATCGCGATCGGCGGGCCCGACAAGGCCGCGCTCCGCCACGTGTTCGTCGAGCTGCTCGGCCTCGCGCCGGTGGGCACCTACCGCTCCGAGCGCGAGAACGTCGACGAGGACATCGCGATGTGCGGCGACGTCGAGGTCGACCTGATGCAGCCGATCGATCCCGAGAAGAAGCCGCGCGTCGACGTGCCGGCGCTCAACCACGTCGGGCTCTGGGTCGACGATCTGCCCGCCGCGGTCGCGTGGCTCGAGGCGCAGGGGCTGCGCTTCACGCCGGGCGGCGTCCGTCGCGGCGCCGCCGGTCACGACATCTGCTTCCTGCACCCGAAGAGCGCCGCGGGCGTCCTGATCGAGCTCGTCCAGGCACCCCCCGAGCGCGGTGGAACACGCCTTGCTGAGTCGAGCTCGACGACCCCGTGACCCGAACAAACCCACGCGATCGAGGGCTGCCGTGAACGCGCGTTCGCTCCACGCCGCGCTGCTCGCGTTCACGATCGCCGCGGCCCCGTCGCTCTCGCGGGCCGACTCGGTCGCCCTCCTCCCGCTCGCGGGCGATGTCGATCAGGAGCGCCTCGAGGCGATCGAGCACCAGCTCGGCGAGGTGCTCCGCGCAGAAGGCCACCGGCTCGCGCCGCCGCCGACGACCACACGGATCGATCACCCGCCGCAGAGCGCGCAGCTCGAGGAGGTCGCGGCGTCCGCGCGCGCCAGCTACGTCGTCACCGGCGAGGTCGAGCCGATGCGCGGGCAGTATCGGCTGCACCTCCACGTCTACTACCGCGCCGCGGGCCGCCTCGAGGAGCTCTACGTGACGGTGCTCGAGGCGGAGGAGCGCGCGCGGCTCGAGGACGTGCTGCGCTCGATGGTGCGCCCCGACGGGCTCGGCGAGGACGCGGTGCGGCTCACCGGCGAAGAGGACCCGGAGGAGCGCGCGCGGCGCGAGGCCGAGGCGGCGGGGCGGCGCGCCGCGGAGGCGCGGCGCGCGGCCGAGGCCGAGGAGCAGGCGCGGCGCGCGGCCGAGGAGGAGGCCCGCCTCGCGGCGGAGCGCGAAGCGGAGGAGCGGCGGGCGGCCGAGGCCGCGGCGGCCGAGGAGGCGGCGCGGCGCGCGCGCGACGCGTGGAGCACGCGCGTGCCCTACGGCGCCGACGGCGACTGGATGGCGCAGCTCGCGGTCGGCGGTCGCTACGCGGGCGCGCTCGGGCAGCTCCCCGCGGGCCGGCAGGGCGGCGGCGGCCTGTTCGACGTGGGCCTGCGCCTCGGTCGCTCGTTCGAGGGCCTCGACGGCTTCGAGCTGCGCGGCGGCGTCGACTTCGCCACCGGGGCGTTCACCGGCCTCGGGATCCACGTCGGGGCGGCGTGGCTCGGGAGCCCCGTGGTCGAGCCGATCTTCATCGGTCTCGGCGGCGAGGTCGGCGTGATCTTCACGTTCACGGGCGCGCGCGACGTCGGGTTCTCCGCGCGCGTGTCCGCCCTCTTCGCCTGGCGCCCGGCCGAGCACTTCTACCTCGAGGCGTCGCTGCCCGAGCTCGGCTACGTCTCGCCCGGCGCCGGCGCGCTCACGATCGGCGCGAGCCTGCGCGCCGGGTACCGCTTCTGAGGTTTCTCCCCGGGCCCGAGGCCGCGCGGCTATGATGGTCGCCGCGGGGGCTGCGTGAGCGACGAACCCACCGACCAGCCGAAGCAGTACGACGAGCGCGAGTCCTCCGACCTCTTCAGCGTCAAGGCGTACTCGTCGGGCACGTCGATCCCCGTCATCGACAAGGTCCCCGAGACCAAGGAGGAGATCCAGCGCCGCCGGATCGTGCGCACCACCTGGGCGGTGATCGCGGCGCTGACGGTGGCGGCCGGGGTGTGGCTCTACATCTACGTCTCGCACCGGATGGCGGTGACCGAGGCGTTCGAGCGCGCGAGCGACGACGGGCGGGTCGCCTCGGCGCGCGCCGCGCTCGAGCTCATCGAGGGCGACGACGATCCGGTGTCGCGGGCGATGGCGCTGCGCCTCCGCGCGATGCTCGTGCTCGCGGGCGAGGAGGAGGACGCCGAGGCGATCGCCGCGGCCCTCGAGGGGCTCCCGACGGACGACTACGACGTGGCCCGCGAGCGCGGCGTGGCCGCGACCTACCTGGCCCTCGCGGGGGGGGATCTCTCGCGCGCGATGGAGACGGCCTCCGCGATCGTCGCGACGCAAGGCGATCACAAGGCCGAGGCGCTGCGCGCGCGCGCGCTCGCGGCGTGGGCGGTCGGCAACCTCGAGATCGCATCGCTCGCCGCGGAGCACGCCGCGGGGGAGCGGCCCGACGCGCCGCGGCACGTCGCGCTCCACGCGGAGCTGCTCGCCTTGCGGGAGAGCGCGGACGCCGCGCTCGCGCGGCTCGAGCGGCTCCCTGCGGACCGCCGGAACGCGGTGACTCACATCGCCCGCGCCCGGATCATGGATCAGGCCGGCGTCGCGCTCGCCGAGCTCGCCGACGAGGCGCGCGGCGTGCTCGACGACGCGGAGGCGACGGGCCGGGAGCGCGCGTGGGCGCAGCTCCTGCTCGCCCGCGCGGCGGCGGCGAGCGGCGACCGGATCAGCGCGCGCGAGCACCTCGATCACGCCGCAGAGGTCGCCCCACCCGGCGACGAGCTCTTCACCCTCACGCTCACCGAGGCGGCGCTCCGCATGGGCGCAATTTCTTTTGCGGAGGAGTCCGCGACCAGGCTCCCCTCGCCGCTCTCCGTCGACGCGGGGCGCCGCGCGCAGCTCAGCGCGGAGCTCGCCCTGGCGCGGCGCGATCTGCGCGGCGCCGACGCGGCGCTGCGGCTCGCGCCCGGGGGCGCGCGCACGTCGCTCGCGCGCGCCCGGCTGCTCGAGGCGCGCGGCGAGCTCGAGGACGCGCGCGGCCTCTACCTCGAGGCCTCCGAGGAGCCCGCGTACCGTGTGCCCGCGCTCGTGCACCTCGCGTCGATGGAGCTCGCCGAGGGCCGCGCCGAGCAGGCGGCCGGGCGCGTCGAGCCGCTCCTCGCGGACCACCCGAACCACCCCGACGTCGTCCCCGTCGCGGTCGCCGCCCAGCTCGGGCTCGGGCACCCCGACGCGGCGATGGAGCGCGTCACGCCGGCGCTCGAGGCGCACCCGGGCGACGTGCGGCTGCTGGCGGCGCGAGCCCACGTGCAGGCGGCGCTCGCGCAGTGGGAGGCGGCGCTCGCCACCCTCGACGCCGCGCTGCGGATCGAGAGCGACGACGCGGATCTCCACGCGGACCGCGGGCGCGCGGCGCAGCAGCTCTCGCGGCTCGAGGTCGCGCGCGAGGCGTTCGACGCGGCGCTCGTGATCCAAGAGAGCCACCCCGTCGCGCTCGCGGGGCGCTTTCGCCTGGACGTGGACCAGCTCCGCCTCGCCGACGCGCGCCGGATCCTCGAGCGCGTCGACGCGGCCGAGATCCGGTCGCTCGAGGTGGAGCGGCTCCGCGCGCGCCTGCTCGTGATGGAGATCGCCGGGGCCTCCGGCACGCGCGCGGTGCGCCGCGCGCTCGACACCTACGACGACGACCCCGCGTTGATCGCCGAGCTCGGCTGGCTCTACATGCAGTCCGAGGAGTACGCGCAGGCGATCCGGCGCTTCTCGCAGCTCCTCGAGGGCGAGGAAGATCCGCCCGAGGCGATCCTCGCCAAGGGGCTCGCGCAGATCCGCATGCGGCTGGCCAATCCCGCCAAGGCGCTGCTCGACGACTTCGTGGAGGCGCACCCCGAGGAGACGCTGTCGCCGGTCCTGCGCGCGGAGATCCACGCGCTGCGCGCGCGGATCGCGTGGACCGAGCACGATCGCGCAGCGGCCACGCGCGAGGCGGAGGCAGCGATCCGGCTCGATCGACAGAACGGCGAGGCGCACCTCGTCCTGGCCGAGGTCGCCGTCGATCGCGAGGACGAGGCGGCCGCGGGTACCGCGTACGAGGCCTCGCTCGCGGGGCCGCACCCGAGCTCGCGGGGGCTCGCGCTCCTCGCGATCCGCGAGGAGGTGGTCACCCCCGCGACCTGTGAGTACGCGCGGCGCTATCGCCGCGCCGCCCCGGCCGGCCAGTACGCGCGCGGGATCTGGCGGGTCCAGCGCGACTGCCGGCAGCTCGCGGGCGCGCCGGCGAGCCCGGAGGACGAGCCCGAGCCCCCCCCCGGCCCCGAGGAGTAGGCGCTCAGGGCGCGGCGGCGCTCACCGCGCCGGTGCCGAGCTGATGCAAGAGCTCTTGCCCCATCGCGTACTCGTAGAAGTTCACCAACCCGGACGCGAGGACCTGCTCGAAGAGCGCGCGCGCGCCGGCCTCGTCGCCGCTCGCGAGGCGCCGGGCGCCCTCGTAGAAGTCGGCCTCGACGCGCTGCCCGACGTTCTCCGCGTGCTCTCGCAGCGCCGGGTACGGCAGGGTGCGCTCCCCGAACGCGGCGAGGCGGTTGGACCAGTCCTCGCCCTCGCTGAGATCGCCGAGCAGGAGCGCGACCTCGCGCTCGGGCTCCGCGGCGGCGCGGCCGGCGATCGCCTGGACCCACAGCGCGAAGTAGACCCTCCACTCCGGCTCGAGGTGGAGCTGGTACTGCGCACGCCGCAGGACGCTCTGCGCGAGCGGGAGGTTCGGCGCGCTGACCACGAGGTGCGAGAGCATCGTCGCGTAAGGCTCCCGGAAGCCCGGCGCCTCCTCCATCGCCGCCTCGAACGCGGCCGCCGCGCCGCGCTCGTCGCCGAGCCGGCTCAAGAGCACGCCGCGGCGCACCTGCGCGACCCCGAGGCCGCCCCCGCGCAGCCCCTCGAGCAGCGCGTCCCACGTCTCGAGCGCCTGGCGGTACATCCGCCGCGCCTGCGGCTCCTGCCTCGCGGTCCGGAACGCGTCGCCGAGGCGCTCGGTGAGCTCCGCGCGCGCCGCGCGGTCCTCGGCCGAGCGCTCGGGCGTCTGGTCGAGCGCGGCGCGGTAGTGGTCGGCCGCCTCTTCGCCCAGGCCCATCCGCTCGAGCAGCAGCCCGAGCGCGAGGTGCCCCTCCTGCGAGTCGCGGGCGGCGAGGCTCGCCTCGAGCCGGGCGCGCGCCTCCGCGACGTTCCCTGCGCTCATCTCCGCGCGCCCGAGCGAGAGGAGGATCTCGTCGCGCCGCACCGCGGGCTCCGCGGTCGGCCAGCGCCGCGCGTGCTCGTCGAGGATCGCGAGGGCGCTCCGCGCGATCGCGCGGCTCTGGCCGACCTCCGCGCCGAACACGCCGGCCTGCATCACCTCGTCGAGCTGGCGAAGGGCCTCGTCGTAGACCTCGCGGTTCGCCGGCGCGACGCGCACCACCTCCGCGTACCACGCGGTCCCGAGCCCGGGCCGCTCCTGCTCGATCGCCACGCGCGCGAGGCACAGCGGGAAGCGCGCGTCGCTCGGGAAGCGGCGTAGCCCGAGCGCGCAGAGCGCCTCGGCCACCTCGGGCCGCGCGCTCGCGAACGCGACCGCGATCTCGCCGAGCGCCTCCGCGCCGCTCGCGTTGCGCGCGCGCGCCGAGTCGAGGATCTGACGCAACCGCGCGAGGTCCTGCCCGTCGCCGCCGCGGGGCGGGATCTGCGCGACGCGCGCGATGGCGCCCTCGAGGTCGCCGTGCCGCAGGTACACCGCGGCCACATCGAGCGGCGCGCGATCGACGAGGTGCTCGGCGAGCCGGAACTGCGGCAGGCTCATGCTGCCGGGCGACGCGAGCCGCTCCATCTCCTCGAGCGAGGAGAGCACCATGGCGAGGGCGTCGCGCTGCTCGACGTAGAGCCGGGCCAGCTCCTCGGAGACCTCGGGCGAGGGCGCGACCTGGTCGTGCTGCTCCCAGACCTGGATGAGCTCGCCGTAGCGCTCCATCGGGTTCGCGATGCGGGCGCGCGCCTCGCGGCCCCACGTCGCGATGCGCTCGCGCTCCTGGCGGTGCGCGTCGCCGTCGGGCCCGATCGCCGCGAGCAGCAGCCGCGCGCCCATCACACGGCCCTCGTCGCCGCGCGGCGAGCCGTGCTCGACGATCCAGCGCGCCACCGGCCCCACGCTCGCAGGCACGCGGTTCGCCGCGACGTCGGCCGGGGTGAGCAGCTCGGTCAGCTCGGCGAAGTGGTGCACGATCGCGTCGTAGTCGCCGCTCGCGAGGTGCTCGTCGGACTGTGTCGCGGTGTGCGCCATCAGCGCGTCGCGCCAGGCGATCCTCGCCGGATCCTCGGGATCCATCCGTGCGTACGCGCGGAGCGCGTCCTGCCGGGTCTCCGCGTCGATCGCGGGCGGCGCGCCGCTGCCCGCGTGCTCGACGGGGCCCGAGGGGCCCCCGCAGGCGGCCACGATCGAGGCGAGGAGGAGCGCGCGCGAGCTCACGGGCGAGGCCATGTGCCCTGAGCCTACAAGGTCGGCGTCCGGCGCGCCAAAGCGCTTCGCGCATGGTACGGGGGACCGGTGACCGCGGGACGCGACGGCGGGATCGGCCTCGGGGCCGCGCTCCTCCTGACGGGGGGCCTCGTCGCCGCGACGCTCGCGTTCGCGGGGGTCGCCGCGCTCGTGGGGACGCTCGCGCGGGGCACCGACCTCGCCGCCGCGCTCGACGCCGTGCGCCACGATCCGATCCTCGCGAGCCTCGCGCAGCTCGGCGGCGCCGGCGTGGCGATCGCCGCCGGCGTGCGCCTCGCCCACGGAGAGACCCCCCTGCGCGATGCGCTCGGCGTCCGCCCCGTCCCGACCGCCGTCGCGATCCTCGCGCTCACCGCGGGCCTCGGCCTCGCCTTCCCCCTCCGCGAGCTCGCGCTGCTCCTCACCGAGCTCGTGCCGGCCCTCGCCCCCGATCGGTCCGATGCGCTCGCGCTCGCTCGGCGCCTGCGCATCGAGTCGGTGGGCGATGCGCTCGCGATCCCGCTCGGCGTCGTCGCGATCCCGGCCGCCGCCGAGGAGCTGTTCTTCCGCGGCCTGCTCCTGCCCGCGCTCGCGCGACGGCTCGACCCGCGGCTCGCGTGGGGCGCGAGCGCGCTCCTCTTCGGCCTGATCCACGTGTCCCCGCTCGCGATCGTCTACGCCACCCTCGCGGGCCTCGCGCGCGGCGGGGTGCGCCTGCGGGCGGGCTCGGTGGTGCCGTGCGTCGCGCTCCACGGCGCGTTCAACGCCGTGCCGATCCTCCTCCCGCCCGAGCTCGTCCGCGTGCGCGGCTTCAACACGGTCGACGCCGACGTGTACCATCTGCCGCTGGCGCTCGTGATCGGGAGCTCGCTCGTGACCCTCGCGTGCCTCGTCGTGATCGGGCGCCTCTCCGAGGACGAGGACGAATGAGCCGCGACGAGCGCCCGAGGAGCCACAAGCGCGCGCTGTGCCTCGGCGGCGGAGGGATCACCGGCGCGCTCTACGAGGTGGGCTGCCTCGCCGCCCTCGAGGACCAGGTGGCCGGCTTCCGCGCGTCGGACTTCGATGTGTTCGTGGGGACCTCCTCGGGCGCCACCGTCGCGACGGCGCTCGCCGGCGGCTACCCGGCCATGCGCCTCTACCGCGCGCTGCTCGATCCCGCCGACGACTTCTTCCCGCTGCGTCGTCAACATCTCTTGCGATTCGACGGGAACGAGTGGCGCCGCGTCGCGACGAGCTCGGTGCGCGCCCTACGGCACTTCTTCTCGAGCGCGGCCTCGAGCCCGCTCGAGCTCGACGTGTGGAACGAGCTCGATCGGTTCTGGGACTCGCTCCCCGCGGGCGTCTTCACGCTGGACGCGTACGAGGCCTTCCTCGTCGGCTTCCTCGCGCGCCGCCAGATCCCGGAGCGCTTCGCGGACCTGCCGAGGACCCTCTACCTCGTGGCGAACGACATCGATCGCGGCGAGCGCGCGGTGTTCGGCGACGCGGACCTCGCGCACGTGCGGATCTCGCGCGCGGTGTGCGCGGCGAGCGCGGCGCCGCCGCTGTTCGCGCCCGTGCGCATCGAGGGGCACGACTACCTCGAAGGCGCGATGGGCGACATCGCGCACGCGGACCTCCCGGTGCGCGCGGGCTGCTCGCGAATCCTGATCATCAACCCGATGGTCCCGGTCCGCGCGAACCTCGAGCAGAAGGACGTGCCGACCGGCCACGGGCCCGGGCGCCGGGTGCGCGACAAGGGGCTCCTCTGGGTGTCGAGCCAGGCGATCCGGCTGCGCTCGGAGGCGCGCCTGCGCGCCGGGATCGCGCGCTTCCGCGAGGCGCACCCGGGCCGCGACGTCGTGCTGCTCGAGCCCGACCCGGACGACACCACGATGTTCATGCACTCGCCGATGAACTTCGCGGCCCGGCGCACGCTCCTCGAGGATGGCTTCGTGCGGACCAAGCGCCAGCTCGAGGACCCGCGCTCGCCACTCCGCGCGATGTTCGAGGCCGAGGTGTAAGCGGGCGCGCCGAGCCGCGTTGGGGGGGCGGAGGTGACGCTCATGACCCGGTTCCTCGGTGCCTTCCTGATGGCTTCCCTGCTCGCGCCGCTCGCGAATGCCCAGACCCTCACCATCGAGCTCGAGGCGGAGCTCGACGAGGCGCCGCCCCCGCCCTCGGCCGGGGCCGTCGTGGTGGTGCGGCCCGAGGGCGACGCGCGCCTCGCGATGCCCGCGGAGCCTCCGCCCCTGGTCTACACGACGCCCTCGAGCGAGCCCGCGCCGGTCTCCGACGCCGAGAGCTCGGGGCTCGAGCTGTGGGGCGGGCTCGCGCTGAACGTCGAGGGGATGGACCTCTCCGGCCTCTCGCTCGACCTCGGCGACCCCGAGGTCGGGGCGCTCGCGGGCCTCTCGCTCGACCAGGCCTGGGCGGGGCGCGCCTCGATGCGCGAGGTGATCACGGGAGGCGTCGCGCTCCACGTCGGGATGCGCGCGATGGGGTTCCTACGCGGCCCCGAGCTGCGGCTCGCCCTCGGCGGCGGCGAGATCGACGGCGAGGCGATGCCGATCGCGGTCGACGGCTTCCAGCTCGCGGCGCAGTCGATGTTCTACCTCCGGGCCGAGCTCGCGTTCGGCCTCCAGATCCCGCTCGGCATCGTCACGCCGTACGTCGTCGCGATCGGCTCGGCGGGGGTCGCGTTCGTCGACGTGGCGGTGACCGAGGCGCGCCTCGGGGGCCTCGGCAGCGAGACCATCGAGGCCGGCTTGTTCGGCGCAGGGCTCGAGGCGGGCATCGACGTGGAGGTCGAGGACGGCATCGCGCTCGGCTTCGCGTTCCGCGGCAACTTCGTGGGGGCCCCGAGCCTCGGTGGCGCCTTTCGGGTGTCGTGGGGTGGCGAGTGAAGCAGCCACCGCGCCCCTCGAGCCCGGACGATCGCGTGCGGCTGTCCCTTGGCATGGGCGCTGCGCTAGCGTGTCCGGATGAGGATCTCCTTCCGTCGCACCGCGTTCCTGGCCGTCCTGCTGACCCTGGGCGGCTGCGCCGCCGACGTCCCGCCCGAGGTGGAGGACGGCGACGAGCCGCTCTCGGACCTCGACGCCCTGTTCGAGGGCGCGCCCGCCGACCGCGGCATGAGCCTGCCCGAGGACGGCAAGGCCGACGAGACGCCGCCGCGACAATTCGACTTGATGCAGTACATGAGCCCGGTCCGCTCCCAGGGGAGCCGCGGCACCTGCACCATCTTCGCGACCATCGGGCTGATGGAGGCCCTCTACATCCGTGAGGGGACCCTCACGATGCCCGACTTCTCGGAGCAGCACCTCCAGTGGTCGGTCAAGAACGAGGTCGGCGCGTTCACGCAGACGTCCGGGTCGAACCCGAATTCCAACCTCGACGCGATCAGCCGCTTCGGGATCGTCGAGGAGTCGCTCTGGCCGTACGAGTCGAGCGAGTGGGGCGTCTCCAACGACATGGCGTGCACCGGCGAGATGCGGCCGACGCGCTGCTACACGAACGGCGACCCGCCGATGGCCGCGATGAGCGGCACGCGCTGGCGCCTGCCTCGCGGCCGCTGGATCAACCCGAGCGTGCGCTCACTCCAGGGCCACATGATCTCGACCCGCACGCCGGTGGTGGTGAGCGGGGACTTCTTCTACCAGGCGTGGAACCACGGCCGCTCGACGTTGCCGACCAACGCCGCGTACAAGCGCCGCGGCTACGTGCTCTCGCCCAACGAGGCCGACGTGATGGACTCCAGCGGCGATCGCCGCGCGGGCCACGGGTTCGTGCTGCTCGGCTGGGACGACGACCTCGCGGTCGCGCGCGTCGACGGCATGGGCCAGCCGATCATGGGCGCCGACGGCATGCCCGAGATGGAGACCGGCTTCTTCCTCTTCAAGAACTCGTGGGGCACCGGGAGCTTCGGCGTCGAGAACCCGCACGGCGCGGGCTACGGCTGGATCAGCTACCGCTACGTGACCGAGCGCCTCACCGCGTACGTGGCGGGGCTGCCGACGGTGATGCTCACCGAGGTCTGCAACGACGCGAACGACAACGACCGCGACGGCCAGGCCGACTGCGCGGACTCGGACTGCGCGATGGACCGCGCGTGCGTCGACCCGGGCGACAGCCTCGTCAACGACACCGACTTCCCGATCCCCGACAACACGCCTTCCGGGGTCACGAGCGCGATCACGGTCACCGAGCCGGGCCAGATCAGCTCGCTCGCGGTCACCGTCGACATCACGCACACGTACCGCGGCGACCTGTCGGTGTACCTCGTGCGCGGCGGCGAGCGCGTCACGCTCATCGATCGCCAGGGCGGGAGCGCGGACGACCTCCAGCAGACCTTCACCGTCTCGGACTTCAACGGCACCGACGCGGCCGGCACCTACGAGCTCGTGGTGGTCGACAACGCGCGGCAGGACACGGGCACCCTCAAGCTCTTCAGCCTCGACATCACGCGCTGCACGACGGACTGCGGCGGCACGACCACCCCGCGCACCTACGAGGGGGAGACCGGCCGCGCGATCCCGGACGGCGCCGCGCTCGAGAGCACGATCACGGTGACCGACGCGGGCGAGATCCAGTCGCTCCACGCGGACGTCGAGATCACGCACAGCCTCCCCTACGAGCTGACGATCCGTCTGCGCCACGAGGGCGGGCGCGAGTTCGTGCTCCTCACCGAGGACTCGAGCAGCACGACGGGGATCACGCGGAGCTTCGAGGTGCCGGGGTTCGTCGGCGACGACATCAACGGCGGCTGGACCCTGACGGTGGCGGACGCGGCGAGCGGCGACACCGGGACGCTGGTGTCCTGGCGGCTGCGCGCGGCCACGCGTTGAGCGGCCCGCGCATCTGGGCCCACCGCGGCTCGCACCGGGCCGCGGTGGAGAACACCCTCGCGGCCTTCCGGCTGGCGATCGCGGAGCGCGCCGACGGCGTCGAGCTCGACGTGCGCGCGACGCGCGACGGCGAGGTGGTGGTCTTCCACGACCGCGACCTCGCCCGCCTCGCGGGCGACCCTCGGGCGCTCGCGGCGTGTGCCCGCGCCGAGCTCCCACCGATCGGCGGCGCGCCGATCCCGGGCCTCGACGAGGTGCTCGACGAGGTGCTCGCCGCGGGGCTCGAGGTGAACGTCGAGATCAAGGCGGGGGCCGCCGAGGTGGCGCGCCTCCTCGCGCTTCGCCCGCCGTCGGACCGCGAGGCGATCGTGGTGTCGTCCTTCGACGCGGCCGCGCTCGGCGCGGTGTCGGGGGTGCGGATCGCGCGCCTCTTCGAGCGGGCGGAGGAGCTCGGCGACGGCGAGCTCGCGGGGCTCGACGGGGTCCACCCGCACCACGGCGCCTGCACCCCCGAGCGCGTCGCCGCGTGGCACGCGCGCGGGCTGTTCGTGAACGCGTGGACCGTCAACGATCCGGAGACGGCGCGCCGCCTCGTGGGGATGTCCGTCGACGGACTGGTGACGGACGAGGTACCCCGAGTGCGCGGGGCTTGCGAACTTCGTTCCTGACGCCTATATCCACCCGTCTCGGGCCCGGGGCTCCGCGGCGCGAGACTGCTCAGAGGGATACGAGTGGGAAGACCAGGCCGAGGCCGTCCGGGCGGCAAGCGAAAGCGCTCCTTCGAGGACTTCGAGGAGGAGGGCGACGACGAGCGCTCCGATCACGTCAAGCTCG
>JAYRVK010000881.1:0-2468 GCA_041918555.1 Sandaracinaceae bacterium | reverse complement strand
CTGGGGCCCCCAACCCCAGTACGAACGCGCTTGCGCGCGTTCGCTCCCCACGCTCCGCGTGGGGACCCCCTCGGCCGACAGCCGGCGCTGCGCGCCGGCCTGGCCTCGATCGATTTATCGACACCCTCTGAGCCGCGAGCGCGTGCGGAGCGCGTGGGTCCGTTCTGCGTAGGCGCAGTCCTCGACCCACAGCCGCCCCGCGCGGCGCTCGATCAGCGGGCGCGCCACCCGCGCGAGCCTCACGAACGCAGGGAAGAGGGCGCGATCGCTCGTCGCGAGCGTCGCCTCGATCACCGCCGAGCGGTGCTCGTCGATCGGCGTGGCGTGCGTCTCGACGACGGAGCCCACGCCGTCGCCTCGGACGATCGTCATCGCGATCGTGCGCGGGTCCGGGCAGTGGAAGCGCGCGTCGACCTCCATCGCGAGGGGGCCGAGCACCTTGTAGACGACGCGCACGACGAGCTGCGCCTCGTCCTCCTCGAGGACGCGCAGGCGCAAGAAGCTGTGCGGATGGAAGTGCACGCCGTGCCACGGGTCGAGCCGGTTCGCGAGGATGTCGCGGGGCTCGCAGCGCGCCTCCGTCCGGATCACGCCGCGCAGGAAGCGCACGGGGCGCGTCGTGAGGACCGGCGCATCGGTCGGTCGTTCGCCGGGCGCGAGGAGCTCCGGCAGCCGCACCCACGTGAGGACGCCGTCGTCGTGCGTGGGGAAGGGCGCCCAGCCGCCATGCGCGTCGCGTCCGAGCGCGAGCCCGTGCCAAGGGCAGACGATTCGACCGGTCGTGTCGACCCGCCCTTCGCAGAGCCGCGCGCCCATGTGCGGGCACCGATCCGGGACCGCGTGGGGGCCATCGGCGGCGCGCCAGACCGCGAGGGCGCGCCCGGCGACGACGAGCTCGCGCGGCCTGGCTCCGATCCGGTCGCTCGCGTCGAGCACCGCCCAGCCCCCCGACGGGAGGCGCAGCGCGCGGCGCAGCGCACGCTCGATCCGCGCCGGGTCCGCCTGGACCCAGTCGGGGGCGTCCGAGATCGGGCGCGCGCCGGGCGCCGTGCGCGCGGGGTCTCGACCGAAGAGAACGAACCGCGGCATGGCGGCTTTCGAATAGCACTCATTCGTCCTCCGGCCCGGACCTGGGTATGATGGCCGGGCTCATGAGCGCATCGCCGACCAGCGAGCCCTCGATGACCACGTCGGGGGAGACGGCCCGCGCGGCCCCGGCGGGGCTCGAGCCGGGCATGCGCGAGGTCGTCGCGGGCCGCTACCGCCTGATCCGCAAGCTCGCCGAGGGCGGCATGGGCTCGGTGTTCATCGCCGAGCACACGCTCAGCCAGAAGCGCATGGCCCTCAAGGTCGTGCACCCCTACCTCTGCCGCGGGCGCCAGGGCGTCGAGCGCTTCCGGCGCGAGGTGAGCGCGGCGGCGCAGATCGATCACCCCGGCATCGTGCAGGTCTACGACGCGGGCGTGGACGACGACGGCGGCTTCTTCATGGCGATGGAGCTGTTGACCGGCGAGAGCATCGGCGATCGGCTGCGCCGCGAGTGGCCGGGGATGGCCACCGCGGTGCGCTGGATCGAGCAGATGCTCGAGCCCCTCGCGAAGGCGCACGACAAGGGCTTCGTGCACCGCGACCTCAAGCCCGACAACGTGTTCCTCTCGGTCGAAGGGGACGGCCGCGAGCGCGTGAAGATCCTCGACTTCGGGCTCGCGCGCGAGGTCGAGAAGGGCGGCCCGACGCGCACCGGGATCACCTTCGGCACGCCCGAGTACATGAGCCCCGAGCAGGCGATGAGCGCGCGCAAGGTGCGGCCGCCGGGCGACGTGTGGTCGGTCGGCGTGATGCTGTACGAGCTCCTCTCGGGCGAGCACCCGTTCACCGGCGAGACGCCGAACGCGATCATGGCGAACGCGATCAAGGAGCCGCATCCGCCGCTGCGCGATCGCGCGTCCCATGTGCCGGCCGAGCTCGCCGCGGTCGTCGAGCGCGCGCTCGAGAAGGAGCCCGAGCACCGGCCGCAGAACGCGGGCGAGTTCCTCGCGGCGCTCCGCGCGGTGACCGCGCGGCTGACGCTCGACGAGACGGTGCCCGCCGCGCCCACGCCGCCGGCGCGCTGGGACGACGAGAGCGGCGAGCCGGTGGTGTCGTCGGACTTCCCCGTGCAGCGTCGGCAGGCCGAGATCGTGACGCACGTCGAGACCCGCGCCGCAGCGCCGGTCGCGGCGTCGGCGCCCCCGCGCCCGGCGACGAGCCGGATGGTCCTCGGCGGCGCCTTCGTCGGCGCGATGATGCTGGTGGCGCTGCTGTCCGGAGCGGTGTTCCTCCTGTTCACCAGCGGGGAGCCGGCGCCCGCGGCGAGCGCTCGGGCGCCGCAGCCGGCGCCGGTCGTCGGGCCCACGGTGGAGCCCGAGGCGGCCGAGGCGTCTCCGGCCGAGCCTGCGCCGCAGGCCGCGCCGGCGCTCGACTCACCG
>JAYRVK010000880.1:0-3456 GCA_041918555.1 Sandaracinaceae bacterium | reverse complement strand
CGCGCGCGAGGGCCCCATGCACCCGCGCGCGCTCCTGCCGATCGTGCTCGGGCTCTGCGACGGGCTGGCGGCCGCGCACGCGCAGGGCGTGATCCACCGCGACATCAAGCCCTCGAACGTCCACCTCCCGTCGGCCCAGGTGCTCGCGCGCGCGGAGGTCACGCACGAGCGCGCGCCGGTGAAGCTCGTCGACTTCGGCGTCGCGCGCGTCGCCGGCTTCTCGAAGATGACCTCGAGCGGCCTCGCGATCGGGACCGTGCGCTACATGGCGCCCGAGCAGCTCACGGGCAGCGCGATCGACGAGCGCGTCGACGTCTACTCGCTCGGCGTCGTGATCTACGAGGCGCTCGCGGGCGAGCACCCCTTCGATCGCACCGAGCCGAGCGGGGACGCGATCGGCGCGATCCTCGTGGGCCGCGCGACGCCGCTCTCCTCGCTCCGGCCCGACCTCCCGCCCGCGATCACGCGCGTCGTCCACGTCGCGATGGCCCGCCTCGCGACGGAGCGCTTCGCCTCGGCGAGCGCGCTGGCCGAGGCGTTCCGGCAGGCGGTGCTCGCGCCGGACGCGCCGATCGGCGCGGCGACCGCGCCGACGCCGATGCGCGCGCCGCAGGGCCTCGAGCTCGCGCCGACCGAGCCCGCACAGCCCGCGTGGGGACCGGCGCAGCTCCCCGTCCAGCCGGCGGTCCCCTCGAAGAGACCCCGCAAGAAGCCTTACTGGCTGCTGCTACCGCTCGTCACGGGCCTGTGCGTCGTGCCGGGCCTCGGCGGCCTCGGGTTCGTCGGCTGCGGGAGCTGGATGACCGACGTGCAGATGGACGTCGCGCTCGAGAACGTGCGCGCCGCGGTCGCGGTCGATCCCTCGCTCGAGGTCCACAACGCGGAGCTCGATCGCCTCGAGGCGCTGCACGAGGACGACCGCGTCGACATGTTCGCGGCCGCGGCGTTCAACGCGCGCGTCCAGCACGCGATGCGGACCGATCGCCGCCTCACGAGCGACGAGGTCGCGTGGGTCGTCGAGGTCGTCCACGACATCAACGAGCGCGGCGGGAGCTACACCGTGGAGCGCTACTCGGAGATGACCGAGCAGACCCGCGACACGCCGCGCTAGGGTCTCCAGCGGAGGATCGCCTTGCAGCGCTCGTCGTGGCGGCTGACGCACTCGACCCGCAGCACCTCGACGTCCGACAGGCCCATCTTCCGGAAGATCGCGGCCATGGTCTCCATCGTCACCGCGCAGAGGATCGGGTGGTGGCCGGGCCAGTCCTCGATGAGCGAGATGGCCTCGCCGGGACCGACGATCGTCACGCTACGGGTGCCCGTGTCGTGCAGCTGGTTCCAGAAGCGCTGGATGTGCTTCGCGTAGCGCTCGGGCGTCGCGAGGAGCTCGAACGCGAGCCGGAAGATCCCGCGGATGCCCTGGTCGACCCCCGCCGCGGTGCTCTCCTCGATCAGGCGCGCGCGCTCGGCCGCGCTCATCCCCTCGGTCACGCCGTCGAGGATCCGGCCGACCGCCGCGGCGGGGTACCACGCGGTCGGGATCAGCCCGAGGCGCGGATCGCTCGGGTCCAGCTCGCCGCGCGCGGGCGCCGGCAAGCGCGCGACGATCTCCATGAGCTTCTCGGGATCGTGGTGCTCTGCGTACCAGTCGACCCAGTACGCGAGCGCGCTCCCCTTCACGCGCGGGGTCAGGGGAGCGACTCGCAGACGAACGGCTTGCTGTCGTTGCACGAGTCGTCGTCCCAGCGACCGCGCATCTCGCCGACGGTGCTGCCGTCCGAGATCTCCACGCAATCGGAGAGGAACCCGGACCCGTCGGGCTGCCCCGTGGCCCACGCGGTGAAGCTCGTCGAGCTCGCGACGACCCACGCGAAGCGTGCCTCCGTCTCGCGGTCGTTGAAGCCAATCCACCAATCGCGGCCCGAGATCATGAGCGCGTTGTCGCCGACGAAGGTGTTCTCGGCGGCGTCCTCGATCGTGACGAGCGCGTAGCCCATCGAGTCGCAGCGCATCATCGCGTCCTGCCAGCGCATGGGCATGTTGCAGAACTGGTAGGCGTGACCGCCGAGGTAGAGGAGCGTACACGGACACCCTCCGTCCTCGTCGATGGTCCCGTCGCAGTCCTCGTCGGTTCCGTCGCACGTCTCGGTGGGCGGCGCGGGGGCGTCGCAAGGCCCGTACGCGCCACCGACGCATTGCTCCATCCCGACCGCTCCGCACGCGTTGGCGCAGGCGCGCGCGGTGCCCTCGTCGGCCCAGCCGTCGCAGTCGTCGTCGTCCCCGTCGCAGATCTCGGCGCTGGCGACGCAGGCGTCGACCCCCGCGTCGACCCCCGCGTCGACCCCCGCGTCGACCCCCGCGTCCAGGACCTCGCCCCCCGCGTCGCCGGCGTCGGCGGCTCCACCGTCGCGCCCGGGACCTCCATCGGCGGGAGCCCCCGAGTCTCCCGTAGCCGCGTCGAGCCCGGCCGCCGCGTCGGGCCCGCCGACCGTGGGCTCGAACGGTTCGAGCGAGCAGCCCGGCCAGAGCGCGATCAGGAGCAAGCAAGTCGTCTTGGCGGCGACGCGCACGTCAGAACCTCCCCGTGACGTTCAGCCCGGCGCCCGAGGGACCGACCACGGGCGCGACGGAGACCGGCGCCGCCTCGCGCGGGCCCATCGCGAGGCCCACCGCGACGAGGGCGCCTCCCGCGGCGACGGCGACGAGGCCGACCGCGAGGAGCGCGTTCGTCGCGTCGGTCAGCGTCGCGGCGTCGGCGTGGTGCGCGAGCGCCGCCTCGCGATCTGCGCCGGTCGGGCAGACGGCGCCGGGGCAGCGCGCGTCGCGGGCGGCGAGCGCGTCCTCTCGCACCGCGAACGTCGCGGCCGCGCCGATGAACGTGAGCACGCCGATCCCGGCGATCGCGAGGCCGGGCGCGAGCGCGGCGAGGAAGTCGTCGTTTCCTCCCCCGGGCGCGGTCGGCTCCGGCTCGGGCGGCGGCGGCGCGATCGGTTCGGGCTCCGGCGCGGGGGGCGGCGTCGCCTCGGCCGCGGCCTCGGCGGCGGCGAGCTCCTCGGCGCGCGGTCGCAGCTGCTCCGCGGCGCGAAGGTGCGCGCGGTCGCGGCGCGGGTGCGCGATCTCCGCCAGCCGATCGAGCGCGGCGAGCGCCGCGCGCCCGTGCTCGAGGTGGACCTCCGCGGTGGCGAGCGAGATCAGCGTGCTCGCGCGCTCGACGAGCGCGAGCGACTCCTCGAACGCGTCGCGAGCCCCCGCCCAGTCACCCTCGCCGGCGAGCGCGCGGCCGCGCTCCCAGTGCGCGCGCGCGGCCGCGGTGTCCTCGCGCGACTGCGCCGCGGCGATCGGCGCGGCGAGGAGCAGGGCGAGCGCGGCGAGCGAGGCCCGGATCACCACGCCTCCGGGAGCGCGGGGAGGGAGCCCGCGGCCGCGGGCACGTCGCGGTCGGAGGCCGAGGCGAGG
>JAYRVK010000879.1:0-4953 GCA_041918555.1 Sandaracinaceae bacterium | reverse complement strand
CGGTTGACACCGACGCGCACGGGCGTGCCATACTCCGGCGACCCGAATTCCCGCTGATCAGGGGATCCCAGAGTGTCTGAAGCCCCCGTACGGGCGCCCCCGCCCCCGCTCCCTCCGGGAGCGGCGAAGCCTCCCGAAGAGGAGATCGAGCCGACGATCGATCCGGCGGCGAACATGCCGCAGCGGTTCGGGAAGTACACGCTCATCCGGCAGATCGCGCTCGGGGGCATGGCCGAGCTGTTCCTCGCGCTCCAGCGCTCGGTCGCGGGGTTCGAGAAGCTCATCGTCGTCAAGCGGGTGCTGCCGCACCTCGCCAAGGACGAGAGCTTCATCGAGATGCTCCTCGCGGAGGCGCGCATCGCGGCCACGCTGAGCCACCCGAACATCGCGCACGTCTACGACGTCGGGAAGGCGGAGAACCGCTACTACATCGCGATGGAGCACGTGCACGGAGAGGACCTCCGCTCGCTCGTGCGCCAGATGAAGAAGCAGGGGGTCACGGCGTTCCCGCTCGAGCACGCGCTCGCGATCGTGCTGGGCTGCTGCGCGGGCCTCGCGTACGCGCACGACAAGCGCGACCTCGACGGCGAGCCGATGGGCATCGTCCACCGCGACGTCAGCCCGCAGAACATCCTCGTCACGTTCACGGGTGACGTGAAGCTCGTCGACTTCGGGATCGCGAAGGCCGGGCGCGGCCAGCTGGAGGACACGGGGAGCGGCCAGCTCAAGGGCAAGGTGCCGTACATGAGCCCCGAGCAGGCGCAGGGGCTGCCGCTCGACAACCGCAGCGACATCTTCTCGCTCGGCATCATGCTCTTCGAGCTGTGCACGGGCCGGCGCCTGTTCCGCGGCAAGAACGAGATGGAGACCCTCCGCAAGATCGTGGAGGAGGAGTACCCCAAGCCGCGCGATCTGAACCCGCACCTGAGCCCCCGCCTCGAGGAGATCATCCTCCGCTCGCTCGAGAAGGACCGCGGCCGGCGCTACCAGAGCGCGCGCGACATGCAGGCCGACCTAGAGGACTACATCCGCTCGGAGCAGCTCAAGGTCTCCTCGCTCTCGCTCGGCACGTGGATCTCCGATCTCTTCCGCGAGAAGCTCGAGGCGCAGAAGAAGATGCTCCAGGAGGGGCGTCAGCTCGCCGAGATCATCGCCGCGCAGATCGAGGAGCAGTCGCGCGAGGGGGGCTCGCTCCCCGAGGGCTCCCTCTCCGGCGTCCGGGCCAAGAAGGCGTCGAAGATCCCCTGGATCCTCATGGCGATCATGATCCTCGCCGCGGGCGGGACCGCGACGTGGTTCTTCACCCGACCGCCGCCCGAGCCCGTCGTCGAGACGGGGCCCGGGGTCCTCGCGCTCACGAGCACGCCGCCCGGCGCCGCGATCTGGATCGACGGGGATCGCCGCTCCGAGCGCACGCCCGCGACCCTCGCGCAGCTCCCGATCGGCCGCTACAACGTGCGCCTCACGCACGAGGACTTCGCGCCCTGGGAGCAGCAAGTCGAGTTGACGGAGGCCGCGCCGCGGGCGGAGCTCGCGGCCACGCTCGAGCGGCTGAGCGCGAGCAACCTCGCGGTGATCAACGTGAGCACCGTCCCCGCCGGCGCGCGCGTGCTCTTCGACGGGCGCGACACCGGCCTGCGGACCCCCGCGACGATCCCCGAGATCGTGCCCGACGTGGATCACACGCTCGCGCTCTCGCTCGACGGCTACGTGACGCGCAGCGAGACCGTGAACCTCGGCGCCGGCCAGACCACCGATCTGCGCTTCGACCTCGAGCGCACCCCGCTCACCCCCGGCGAGTCGATCCTCGTCGTCATCGTCGACCCGCCGGGCGCGCGGGTGGAGCTCGACGGCCGCTGGCACGAGTCCGGGAGCCCCTACGAGTTCCGCGTGCCGACGCGCACCTACCGGATCACCGTCGCCATGAACGGCTTCCACGGCTTCGAGCGCACGATCGCGCTCCGCGGGGGCGAGGTCACCGAGGAGCGCGTCCAGCTGCGGCGCCGTGTGACCACCGAGCGCCGCGGTGGGAGCGAGGAGCCGACCCCACCGGTCTCGAACGAGCCCGGCCGCATCTCCTTCAGCTCGACCCCGTGGTGCAACGTGACGGTCGACGGTCAGAACGCCGGCCAGACGCCCGTGGTGAACTTCGAGGTGCCGCCGGGCCGCCACACCGTCGTCTGCACCAACCCGACCGCGGGCACCGAGCGCGTCGTGATCAACGTCGCGCCCGGCCAGACGGTGAGGCGCTCGATCACGCTGGGGCAGTGAGCGAGCCGACCGGGGATCCCGCGCCGCCGAGCCGCTCGCGCGCCCGCACGGCGCTGCTGTGGGCGCTCCGAGTCGCGGGCACCGCGGCGGGCTTCGGCTACATCGCGTACATCGTCGACGCCGACGAGCTGATGGGCGGGCTCGCGAAGGTGAGCGCGCTCGCCTTCGCCGGCGCGTGCGCCACGACCGCGGTGAACCTGTGCGTCGGGGCGGCGCGCTGGCGCGTGCTGCTCGCGGCCTACGGCGCGCCGCGGCGCCCCTCGCTGTGGCTCCTGATCCGCGCCTACTACATCGGGTTCTTCTACAACAACTACCTCCCGGGCGGCCTCGGCGGCGACGTCGTGCGCGGCGTGGTGACGCGGCGCTCCTTCGGCGAGTCGGGCACCGCCGCGTCCCTCACCGTGGTCCTCGTCGAGCGCGCGCTCGGGCTCGCGGGGCTGCTCCTCCTCGTGAGCGCGACGGCGCTGGTGCGCCCGATCGAGGGAACGCAAAACGTCTTGCTCTACGCCGCGCTCGGCCTCGCGCTCGCGGCGGCCGGGATCGGCTCGGTCGCGCTCGGCCGCCGGCTCGCCTCGATCGCGCCCGGGCGGATCGGGGAGATCCTCGCGTCGCTGCCCGTCATCGAGCGCTTCGGCGCCTTCGGCGGCGCGCTCGCGATCTCGCTGGTCACGCAGTCGCTCGTCGCGGTGACCGGCTGGTTCCTCCTCGCGTCGGTCACGGACGGCGCCGTCGGGCTCGGCGACGCGTTCGTGCTCGTGCCGCTGGGCGCGGCCGCGGCGTTCTTCCCGCTCTCCGTGGGCGGCGCGGGCGTGCGCGAGATGGCGTTCGTCGGGCTCTTCGTGACCGCCCTCCACATGGCCGAGGCGGACGCCGTCGCGGTGTCGCTCGCGATGTGGGCCTCGCAGCTCGCGATCGGCGCCGTCGGCGGCCTCGTGCAGCTCTTCGCGCCCGTGCGCCGCGAGGCGGACGCGTGAGCGATCGATGGCAAGTCGTGTTGCGCCTCGGGCTGCCGCTCCGGGCGCCCGGTCCCGCGTGGTTCGCCGCGGGCCTCCTCTTCGTCGTCTACGCGGCGACGATGGCGCGCGATCTGACGTTCTACGACAGCCCCGAGCTGGCCCTCGTCGCGCACGAGCTCGGCGTCGGGCACCCGATCGGGATGCCGCTCCACACCTTGATCGGGTTCGCGTTCGCGCGGATCCCGCCGGCGCCCCACGTCGGGCTGACCGCGATGAGCGCGCTCTTCGGCGCCCTCTGCGCGATCCCCGCGAGCTCGCTCGCGGACCGCCTCGGGGAGGTCGAGGGCCGCGCGCGCTGGCTGCGGACCGTCGCGCTCGTCGGGGTCGGCGGCTCGCTCATCGCGTGGGAGCCGAGCACCCGCGTCGAGGTCTACACCCTCGCGGTCTTCCTCTCGCTCTGGGGGTGCGCTCGCGCGGCCGTTCGCCCGGGCTTCGCGGCGGGGCTCGCGCTCGGCCTCGGGGCCTCCGCCCACGCGGTGATCGCGGTCGCGCACGGGCTCGCGATGCTCCCGCGCGCGTTCGCCGGCGCGCCCACCGAGGCCCCGCCGCCGCGGCCGCGCGACGACCGGCCCGCCGTCGGCATGATCGAGCGGCCGGAGCCTCCCGCGGAGGCGGGCTCGCGCCCGGGCGCCGCCCTCGCGACGCTGGGGGGGGGGCTCGTCGGGCTCGCGCCCTACGCCCTCCTCCCGATCGCGGCGGCCGACCCGACCCGCTTCGCGTGGGGCGCGCCGCGCGACCTCGACGGGATCCTCGAGTACCTCCGCGGCGCCGACTACCGGCACAACCAGGGGATCGCGCCCGAGGCGCTCGTCGCCCACCTCGCCGACCTCGCGCGCTGGGGCCTCGCGCACGGCGCGTTCCCCGTCGCGCTCGTCGGCGGCATCGCCTTCGTCGCGCTCGGCCACCGGCGCGCGCGCCTCGGGTGGGCGTTCGCGATCGCCGCGGCGCTCACGGTCGCGTTCGTCGCCGCGAACGTGGTGTTCCACCCGGACGTGCCGGACTACCGAGGCTACTTCCTCGGGCCGCTCCGGCTCGCGGGCGCCGGCGCGATCGCGGCCGCGGAGGCCCTCGCGCGCCGCGGCGGCCGGTTCGTCGCGTACGGCGCCGCGGTGGCCGCCCTCCCCGCGGCCGCGCTCGTCGCGTCCCCGCAACATCTCTTGCAGGTGCGCGACGACCCGTCGCTCGCGCGGATCGCGGCCGAGGCCGCGCTCGACGAGGCGCCCGAAGGCGCGATCCTGATCGTCGAGGCCGATCACCACGTCGCGCCGCTCCTCTACCTCCAGGAGGTCGAGGCGCGGCGGCCCGACGTCGTGGTCCTCGCGATGGGGCTCGCCTCGTCGCGCTGGTACTGGGACCACGTGCGCGCGCGGCACCCCGCGCTCGAGGACTTCGTCCTCGTCGCGCCGGGCCGCGACGAGCGCGGCGCGCGGGTGCGGCGCTTCCTCGACGCGCAGCGCGAGCGCCGCGTCCTCGTGGAGTCGAGCCGCCTCGCGTTCGGGCTCGGGCGCGTGCCCTGCGGGGTCGGCGCGCTCGTCTGGACGAACGCCTCGCACGAGCCCGCGCCGTGCGGCGATCCGGGCCCCGACGCGACGACGCGCGCGATCGCGGCGGCCGCGCCGTTCCACGCCGAGAGCCTCGAGGTCGCGGCGCGGATCGGCGAGGCGCG
>JAYRVK010000878.1:0-4863 GCA_041918555.1 Sandaracinaceae bacterium | reverse complement strand
TGAAGGCGAGGAGCGCGGCGTTCGCGATCGCGAGCGCGATGGTCGTACGACGGGTCATGAGCGGCGGTTCCACCACACGGCGAAGCCCAGGAAGACGAAGGCCAGCGGGATCAGCACCACGACGCGCAGGAACAGGTTGCTCACGTCGTCCTGGCTCATCGAGACGGGGCGGTGCTCGTAGGATCGCGCGTCGATCGCGATGAGCGCCTCGCGCTGCGTGAGCCACCCGATCACCGCCGCGGCGAAATTCCCGTTCACGACGGTGGGCTCCGCGATGTACTCGCTCGCGAACATCGTGGCGTCGCCGAGGACGACGACGCGGCCACCCCGCGCCGGGCTCTCGGCGTCTTCGCCGTCTTCGCCCTCTTCGCCGTCGTCGCCGGTGACCTCCGCGGTCGCGGCCACGGCGAGGGGCACCGGGCCGGGGATGTCGGCGGCGTCCGCGCCGAGCTCGACCGCGCCCTCGACGATCCCGCGCACGTCGGTCTCCGCGTACGACTCCTCGCTCGTCGTGAGCAACACCGTCGCGCGGTCGTCGACGGGTGAGATGCTCCGCGCCTCCGAGACCACGAGCGGCATGCCGAGCGAGGAGAACGGCGCGGTGATCGGGTGCTCGCCCCACCCCACCACCGCGAACGGCCCGACGGGATTGCCGACCCCGGCCGGGAGGAGCGCGGGGCTCGGCTCGATCACGAGCGAGCGATCCACGCGGATCCCGAGGTCGCGCAGCATGTCCTCGAGCCCGAGCTCCGCGAAGGTCGCGCGGCCTTGCGGGATCACGGGATCGAGCGCGACGAAGAGGTTGCCGCCGCCGCGGAGGTACGCGCGGAGCGCGTCGACCTCGTCGGCGGCGAACGCGACCTCGGGGCCCAGGATGGCCACCGCGTCGCACGCCGCGTCGATCGCGGCGGCGCCGCGGGTCTCGATCGGCGTGAGCTCGAGGTTCTCGCGCCGCACCTCGCGCGCGAAGCCCTCGAGCGAGCGCCCGCCGCCCGAGACCTGGAACTCGCCGTGCCCCCGCGTCACGCAGAGCCGCGTCGCCCGGCCGGTCGAGAGCTCGACGAGCGCGCCGGTGATCGCGCGCTCCCCCTCGACGTTCAGCTCGACGGAATCCTCCTCGGACAGGGGATCGTGCTCCGTCGAGATGAGATCGTCGCGCGTGATCTCCCAGTGGCGCGTGCCCGAGTCGACGACCGCGGCGACGTCGGAGAGCACGGTGCCCTCGTCGACCTGCACGCCGCCGAGCTCGAAGCGCGTCGCCACCTCGCGGTACCCGCCCGGATCGCGATCGGGATCGACGTAGTGCACGGTGATGCGCGGGCTCTCGGCCTCGTAGCGCCCGAGCAGGTTGCGCAGCTCCGCGAAGCCCTGCTCCGCCTCGGAGAGGAGGATCCAGATCTCCACCTCTTGATCGAGCTCCGCGAGCACCGCCTTGCTGCGATCCGAGAGCGTGTAGATCGAGTGCTCGGTCCAGTCCCAGCGATCGTAGTGCCGGTAGCTCAGGTAGTTGAGCTCCAGCACGAGGCCGACGAGCAGCGCCGCGCTGAGCACCGCGTACACGCGGGTCTCGAACCGTCGCTTCGTCGCGTCGTCGCGCGGCTCCGTCACCCTTCGATCCTCCGCGCCTGAAGCGCCCCGGTCGCGAGCGAGAGCGCGAGCACGGCGACGCTCGCGTCGAACACCAGGTAGCGCGTGTCGACGACGCCACGGGAGAAGGCCTCCATGTGGCCCCAGATCGAGAGGTACGCGAAGAGCTCGCGGTACTCGTCGCCGAACACGTACTGGCCGAGCCCCACCACGAAGAGCCCGGCGAGCGCGAGGAACGTGAGGATCGCGCTCACGAGCTGGTTCGGCGAGATCGCGCTCATCAAGACGCCGATCGCGAGGTAGTAGACGCCGATCCCGAAGATCCCGAGGTAGCTCGTGCCCACCGCGCCGAGGTCGACGTCGCCGTAGCGGCTGGTCAGCCACACGTAGAGCAGCGTCGGGAGCCACATCGCGAGCCAGAAGACGAGCGCGGCGAGGTACTTGCCGACGACGACCGCGCGCTCGGTCACCGGGGCGGTCATCAGCACCTCGAGGGTGCCGCGGTTCCGCTCCTCGGCGATGAGCCGCATCGTCACGAGGGGGACGAACACGAGCATCGGGAGGTAGAAGAGGGTGGTCTGCCCGAAGAACGCGGTGAGCGGGCTGTCCTGTGCGCTCCCGCCCATCGGCTGGCCCGCGTAGTAGCTGGAGAGCATCCAGAACGTGAGGCCGCAGAACAGCAGCCACCCCGTCAACAAGACGTACGCCATCGCGCTGACGAAGAAGGAGTGGAGCTCTCGCTTGAAGATCGTCCACACGGCCATGGCGATCACTCCTCCTCCTCGGCCGCCGCCGCCGCCGGTTCGGCAGGCTCGGCCGAGGTGAGGTCGGCGAACACGACCTCGAGCGAGATCTGGCGTCGCCGCAGCTCGCGCAGCACGAGGCCCGCGTCCGCGATCGCGCGGAACACGCGCTCGGAGGCGTCCTCGACGCCGGTGGCCTCGAGGACGGCGACTACCAGGCCGTCGCGCTCGTCGAGGCTCGCGACGGTGAGGCCGGCGATCGTGCCCAGCGCAGCACGGAAGTCGTCTTGCGCGCCCCGGCCGACGATCTCGATCGTCTCCTTGCCCGCGATCTCCTCGCGCAGCGTCGCGGGCACCCCGTCCGACACCATCCTGCCCTTGCTCAGGATCAGCACCCGGTCGCAGATCGCCTCGACCTCGGGGAGGATGTGCGTGCTGATCAGGACCGTCTTGTCCCTCGCGAGGTCGCCCACGAGCGCGCGCACCTGACGGATCTGGTTCGGGTCGAGGCCCGCGGTCGGCTCGTCCAGGACGAGGAGCGGCGGGTCGGCCACGAGCGCGTCGGCGAGCCCGACCCGCTGCCGGTAGCCCTTCGAGAGCTGCCCGATGATCCGCTGCTCGACGTCGGCGACCGCGGCCTGCTCGAGCGAGGTCTTCACGCGGTCGGCGATCCGCGCGCGCGGCACGCCCTTGAGCTCGGCGCGGTAGCGCAGGTACTCGCCGACGCGCATCTCGGGGTAAAGCGGGCACGCCTCGGGCATGTAGCCGATGTGCCGGCGGGCCTCGATCGGCTTCGCCAGCGCGTCGACGCCCGCGATCCGGATCGCGCCCGTGGTCGGCGCGAGGAAGCCCGTGATCATCCGGAGGGTCGTGCTCTTGCCCGCCCCGTTCGGGCCGAGGAAGCCGCAGACCTGGCCCTGGGGGACCTCGAACGTCAGCCCTCGGACGGCCTCGCGCTGCCCGTAGGACTTCGTCAGGTTCTCGACGCGGATCACCCAGAGCTCCTGGACAAAGTCGTCCGGGCATAGTCGGTCGGGCCCCGGACCGCAAGGCCACCCGTGAATGCACGCGGCGCGGAGGGCAACGAGCGTCCGAGATGGTATCTTCCACCTTCGCCGCGTTGCCCCTCTCCGCCGGTGCGGCCGAGCGCTCAGCCCGCCCCATGGATCCGGATGCCGCCCTGATCGCGCGCGCCCAACAGGGCGACACCGCCGCGTTTCGCCAGCTCTTCCGCCGGCACCAGGGGACCGTGAGCCGGATCGTCTACCGGATGATCGGGCCCTCGCCGGACGTCGAGGACGTGGTGCAGGACGTCTTCCTCAACGTGTATCGCTCGCTCCCCTCCTTCCGCGGCGACGCCAAGTTCTCCACGTGGCTCTATCGGCTCGCCACCAACGTGACGCGGATGCACCTGCGCCGCGGTCGGAGCCGCCCGCGCTTCACCGATCAGGACGTGCCGGAGATGCCGCGCGACGGCGCGCCCGCCGAGACCCCCGAGGTCCAGGTCGAGCGCGCGCAGCGCGTCCGCGCGCTCTACCGGCTCCTCGACACGCTGAGCGAGAAGAAGCGCGAGGTGCTCGTGCTGCACGATCTCGAGGGCGTGCCCGCCAAGGAGATCGCCGAGGCGCTCGACATCCCCGTCCTCACCGTGCGCACCCGCCTGTTCTACGCTCGCAAGGAGCTCTACGCGGCGCTCGCCGCGGAGCCGAGCCTCGACGGCGTGATGCACGCCCTGATGGGCAAGCTCCCGGGCCGCCCGGAGACCCCGAACGGTTGAGATGGAGCACCGCCCCAAGACCGCCGCGCTGATCGCCTACGCCGGGGGGCTGCTCTCCGACGCAGGGCGCCGCCGCGTCGACGCGCACCTCGACGGGTGCTCGGTCTGTCGGGAGGAGCTCGCCGCGATCACGGCGTACGACTCGCTCGTCGAGGACGTGCGCAGCTCGCAGGTCCCGGTGATCGACTTCGAGAGCATGGAGCTCCCGCTCGCGCGCGAGGCCGCCGCGATCAGCCGCACGATGCTGGCGCAGAAGAAGCGGCGCTCCGTCGCGCCGTGGGTCGCGCTCGGGATCGCGGCGGCCGCGGGCCTCGCGATCTGGGCGTGGACCCAGCGCCCGGGCGACGCGCCCGTGGCGCGGCCCGCGCCGGCCGAGCGCGCGACGCCCGAGGAGATCATCGCGCCGGAGCCCGCCGAGCCCGCCCTCCTCACGCCGATCGTCACGCTCGCCGCGGGCGAGGTCCGACGCGGCGAGGGCGCCCTCGAGCTCGGGGACGTGCTCGCCGAGGGCGACCGCGTCACGACCTCCGACGCGTCCGAGGTCCACGTCCGCCTCGCGGACGGAACCGGCGTGCGGCTCGCCGGCGACAGCGCGCTCCTCCTCGCGCGGGCGCGGGAGGACGCGATCCGGCTCGAGCTCGAGATCGGCGCGATGGCGCACGACGTCGCGCCGCTCGCGAATGGGGCAGCGTTCGTGGTCCTCGCTGGGGGGTACGCGATCGAGGTCACCGGGACGCGCTTCGTGGTGAGCTACCT
>JAYRVK010000877.1:0-4297 GCA_041918555.1 Sandaracinaceae bacterium | reverse complement strand
GGCCGCGATCGACGCCATCGCGGTGCCGTGGCCGTGCGGATCGCCGCGGCTCCCCGCGGCCTCGCCGGGGCCGTACACCGCGCCCCCGAGCGCGGCCTCGAGCGCGTGGCCGCGCGGTGAGCCGTGCGGATCCCAGCGCGCGCGGACGCGCTCGGGGGCGATCGTCTCGTCGATCCCCGTGTCGACCAGGCACAGCGCGCTCCCACGCCCCGTCAGCCCGTAGCGCTCGCGCGCCGCGTCCGCGTGGACCTCGGCCCTCGCGACCTCGATCAGCGGCGCGCGCGGCCAGCGCGCGGGGAGCTGCGCGGCGGCCGGGGACGCGGCGCTCAGGAGCGCTGCGGCGACGGTGGCCCACCCGGTGCGCACGAGCGCAGCCTAGCAGCGGCGAGGCGCCCGACGCTCACGAAGGCCACCATGCCGAGCGCGTCCGCGAGCAGGTCGCCCGCGTCGCAGGTCCGCGTCGGCAGCGCGAGCTGGCTCAGCTCCTCGGCGACCACGAGGGCGAGGAGGATCGCGGGGGCGAGCGGCACGCGCAGGCGCCCGCGCCGCAGATCCCTGCGTCCCGCGGCGAGATCGACCCCCATCGCCAGGAGGCCGATGAGCGCGAAGTGGCCGAGCTTGTCGCCATGCGGGATCCGCGTGACGAAGGCGAACACCTCGTTCGTGCCGCCGACGTTCGCCACGACGACGATCCCGACGAGCAGGAGCGCGTAGAGGCCGACGACGAGGGGGAGGAGGCGCGCGCGCACGGTGACTTCGGTACGGGCGGCGGCGACGGATTGTTCCCGGGCGTGGCACCCTCTGCTCCGATGCGGTGGGCGCTCGCGGCGTGGTTCCTCGTCGGCTGCTACGCGGAGCCGCCGCCGCCCGCGAGCGCCGGCGAGCTGACGGGCTGTCGGCCGGGCGCGTACGGCGGGCTCGGCGACCTCGCGTGCCGATCGGATCGCGATTGCGTGCTCTGCGGCTGCGCGCGGGTGGAGTCGCGCGAGCACCTCCTGCTGACCAACGCGGCGTGCCCGCCGAGCGCCGAGTGCGAGGCGGAGGCCCACTGCTGCCTCGGGCACTGCGTGCGGACCCTCGGCCCTCCCTCGTTCTGAGCGAACGGGGCCCGAAGACCCCGCCGCGCGACGCGTTCGGCCCCCTCGCCCGGGGGGCATGAAACGTGATCTATGCTGGGGCGTGGTCGCTCGACGGGGCGCAGGCGTGGCTTCGCGGCGGTGCGGGGACGGCTCGCACTCGCCGCGCTCCTCGTCGAGAGGCGCGGCCCTGTGCGTCGCCCTCGCCGTGCTCGGCGGGTGCGCGAGCGGCGACGCGATCTTGCGGCGGCCCGGGGGCGATGGCTCGGTCGACATGGATGGAAGCGCTCCCGACGCGGACGGTGGGGCGCGGGACGGTGGGGTCGCGACCATGGACGCCGCACGGCCGGACGGCGGCGGCCTCGGCTGCGGCTTCGCGGACGGTCCGTGCTGCGCTGCGCCGCCCGAATGCACGGGGATCCTCGTCTGCGTCGCGGGCGCGTGCCGGACGTGCGGGCGCGAGGGCGAGCCGTGCTGCGCCGGCGGCGCCTGCAACTCCGGCTTCTCGTGCGAGGGCGAGCGCTGCGCGCCCTGCGGCGGCATGGGCGAGGCGTGCTGCGCGGGCGGGACCGCGTGCGAGGGCGCGTTGAGCTGCCTCGACAACACGTGCCGAGGCTGCGGGATCGAGTCCGGGACCTGCGCGCCGGGGAGCATGGAGAGCGAGCCCTGCGGTCGCTGCGGGATGCGCTCGCGGCTCTGCAACGCGACTTGCACCTGGGCCGACTGGAGCGGCTGCGCCGGCGAGGGCGAGTGCGTCGCGGGGACCCGCGAGACGCGCACCTGCGGGAGCTGCGGCAGCCAGGAGCGGACGTGCGACGCCTCCTGCGGCTGGGGCCTCTGGAGCCTCTGCGCGGGCGAGGGCGAGTGCAGCCCCGGCACCACGACCTCGGCGGGGTGCGGCGCGTGCCAGGCGCGCACTTGCAACTCGACTTGCGATTATCCGACCGCGTGCGCGTCGTGTACCTGCTCCGCGTACTCGTTCTGTGGCTCGAGCTGCATGGCCGGCTATCACGTGTCCGCGCGGCGCTGCGACTTCTCCTGCGGCTCGAGCTGTACGTCGAGCAATTCGGTGACGTGCACGCCGGACTGCGGGTCGAGCTTCTCCGCGTGCAGCTCGAGCTGCCCGGGCGGCTACCACGTGTCGGCGCGGCGCTGCGACTTCTCGTGCGGCTCGAGCTGCACCTCGAGCAATTCCGTGACGTGCGCACAGGACACGGGGAGCTCGTTCGGCTCGTGCAGCTCGAGCTGTCCGGCCGGCTACCATGTGTCGGCGCGGCGCTGCGATTTCTCGTGCGGCTCGAGCTGCACCTCGAGCAACTCCGTGACCTGCACCATCGACGAGGGCGCGTCGTTCACCGCGTGCGGGTCGAGCTGCCCGAGCGGCTACGTCGTGACCGGGCGCCGCTGCGACTTCTCGTGCGGCTCGAGCTGCACGTCCGACAACGCGGTGACCTGCACCATGATCTGAGGGGGGGGGACGATGCGACGCGTGGTGATCTTCTCGACGATGGCGGCGATCGCTGGCTGCGACGGGGGCCTCGGTGGGGGCCGCGACGCGGGCCGAGCGCCGGGCCTCGACGCCGGCGCACCGGCCGACGCGGGCGCGACGCCGCGCGAAGACGGCGGCGCGACGTCCGCCGACGCTGGCCCACCGCTCGCCGAGGGCGCGCCGCGCGCGGAGCTCTGTGGCAACGCCCTCGACGACGACGATGACGGGATGATCGACGAGGGCTGCGACTGTGTCGTCGGCACCGAGCGGCCGTGCTGGCTCGGACCGCCGGACGCGCGCGGCCTCGGCGTGTGCCACGACGGGATCCAGCGCTGCGAGTCCTCGGGCGCCACCGCGACGTGGCACGCGTGCGACGGGCAGACGCTCCCCTCGCGCGAGGTGCTCGAGAGCGGCTTCGACGAGGACTGCGACGGGACCATCGACGAGCCCGACGGGATCTGCGTGGCCACCGCGAACGTCGAGATGGGCGCGAGCTGTGGGAGCGGGCGCGACGAGGACTGCGACACCCTCCTCGACTGCGACGACCCGAGCTGCGTCGGCGAGGCGCGCTGTCCCGGCGGCTGCGAGGCGACCGAGACGCTCTGCTGGGGCGGCTACGACGACGACTGCGACGGCGCGCTCGACTGCGCCGACCCGGAGTGCGCCACGCACGAGGCGTGCGCGACGTCGTCGACCTGTCCGAGCGGACAGGTCCCGACCTACCGCCAGCGCGACCTCGGCGCCTCGTACGGCGGCAGCTTCATCCGTCGGGGCGACGGCCAGCCGGTGATGCCGATGACCTGCGAGCCGGGGAGCTGTCCCTCGGGCCAGGTCCAGGTGATCCGCCCGGGTCTGTTGCCGATCTGCGCGCCGCCGCCGCCCGAGTGCCCGGCGGGCACCTCGCCCAACTACCGCGCGTCGGGGACGTGGCGCTGCGATCCGCCCTGCGATCTGATCGTCCACTACGGGAGCATCTTCGGCGGTAGGAACGTCTGCGCCGGGATCCCCGACCTCACCTGCCCGAGCGGGCAGGTGCCGACCTTCGTCGAGGAGACGGAGACCTGGCAGTGCCGCGCCACCTGCGACAACGGGCTCTACGATCGGATCACGCTCGACGGCCTGCTCGTCTGCGTGCCCTGTTAGGGCGCGGCGTCCTCGAAGAGCTCGTCGTCGTAGAGGTACTCGGCGGGCTCCGCGGCGGCCTCGGGCTCGAGCAGCTGGTCCTCGCCGAGCGGCCACACCTCGCGCTCGATGGCCGCGAGCAGGGGAAGGAGCGACTCGCGGTCGATCGCGGACGTGACGACGCCGCGGCCCGCGGCGATCCGCTCGGCCTCGCCGGGGGGCAGCCGATCGGCCTTGTTGAACACGGTGAGCCGCGGCTTGGTCGCCAGCTCGAGCTTGCCCAGGATCTCCTCGGTCGTGCGCACGTGCTCGGCGATGGAGGGGTCGGCCACGTCGACCACGTGGAGCAAGAGGTCCGCGTCCTGCGCCTCCTCGAACGTCGCGCGGAACGCCGCGAAGAGGTCCTTGGGCAGATCGCGGATGAACCCGACGGTGTCGGTGATCACGACCTCGCGCTCGCGCGGGAACCGGATCCGGCGCGAGCGCGTGTCGAGCGTCGCGAAGAGCTTGTCCTCCGCCAGCACGTCGGCGCCGGTCAACGTGTTCAAGAGCGTGCTCTTGCCCGCGTTTGTGTAGCCGACGATGGCCACCACAGGCACCTCCAGGCGAG
>JAYRVK010000876.1:0-2369 GCA_041918555.1 Sandaracinaceae bacterium | reverse complement strand
TCGGCTACCTCGCGCGCCAGACTACGGTGCCGCAGCCGCGCGGCGCGCTCGTGCTGCGCCTGATGACGCACCTCCGGCGCAGCATCCTCCCGGCCGACGCGGAGACCGCCGACCTCTTCGACCTCGACGCGGTCCGCGTCGTTCGCGCGTCGACCTTCTTCGCGGGCCGGGAGCTGTCGTCGCTGCTGCTCCCGACCGATCTCGTGGTCGAGGCGCCGCTCCGCGAGGCGGGTCGCGTGCCGCTGCGCACCCTCTTCAACTGGACCGCCGCGGTCGGCCGCTTCGTGGTGCGGCCCGGGCGCGATCCCGCGATCGTCGCCTACTGAGCGCGGGGCGCGCGCACGTCGAAGCGGATGACCACCGCGTCGCGGATCAGGTCGTCCTCCATGCCGCGGTAGCTGACGCCCCAGCGCTGGCGCTCGATCGCGAACTGCGCGCGCGCGCGCACCTCCGTCGCGTCGCGGTCGACGGTCACGGGGAAGGTGATCGTCTGGGTGACGCCGCGCAGCGTGAGGCGCCCCGTCACGAGGTGCGTCGCGCCGTCGGCGTCCTCGGGCGCCGGCGCGAACGCGACCGTCTCGAAGCGCGCGGTCGGGAACTGGTCGACGGCGAAGAAGTCGTCGGTGCGGAGGTGGCTGGTGAGGCGCTCGCGCTCCGTCTGGACGCTCGCCATCTGGATGTCGATCCGCACCACGCTCGACTCGAACGGCTCGCGCAGGTCGACGTACCCGCTCCACTCGCCGAAGCGCCCGGTCTCCGCGCCGGTGACCTTGCTGCCGATGAACTCGAGGGTGCTCCGCGCGGGGTCGATGCTCAGCGCGCCGGGCGGGACCGCGTCGAGCGAGGAAGACTCGCTGTCGTTCTCGGGTCGCGGCGTGGTCGAGGGCTCCTCGTGGCGCGCCGAGGGGACGCCGCTCGCGGGGTCCTCGCAGCTGCAGCCGACCGCGAGCACCGCGGCGGCGAGGGCCGAGCAGAGCGTCTTCATGCGCCCGCTCTAGGACCCGAGCCCGCCCGTGTCGAGCGGTCGGTGGCGCCGCCGGCCGAGATCGATCTCGAGGGTCCGCGTGTCGGTGCTCGCGTGCGCGCCCGGCGCCGCGTCGTCGATCACGTCGGGCGCGAAGTCGTGCCACCACTTCTGCGCGTCGTCGCGCGTCCAGCCGCCGAAGCCCTCGATCCCCTCGAGCGCGGCCTGCACCTCGGACGCCGACGCGAACCGATCCGTGGGGTGCTTCGCGAGGCACCGCGCGACGAGGGCGTCGAGGGCCGCGGGGAGCGGGTCGCCGCGCCGCGCCGACGCGACGGGCGGCGCGTCGGTGAGGTGCTTGCTGCAGACCTCGACGATCGTCTCGCCCTCGAAGACCTGGTCCCCCGTCAAGAGGTAGAACGCGACGCAGCCGAGCGCGTAGAGGTCGCTGCGCGGCTCCGTCGGCGCGCCGCGGATCACCTCGGGCGCGAGGTAGTGCGGCGTCCCGAGGATCGCGCCCTCGCGGGTGATCGAGGGGTCCGCGGAGTCGAGCTCGCGCACGAGGCCGAAGTCGACGACCTTGGCCACGTCGCCGTAGCCGGGCGTGAACGAGAAGAGGACGTTGTCGGGCTTCACGTCGCGGTGCACGAGGCCGAGCGCGTGCGCCTCGGCGAGCGCGCCGGCGATCTGGTGGAGGAGCAGGAGGACCCGCGCGGGGGGCATCGGTCCGTCGACCTCGACCGCGCGGGTGAGCGTGCAGCCGGGGACGCGCTCCATCGCGTAGTAGAAGACGCCGTCGGGGGTGCGGCCGTAGTCGAACACGGTCACGGTGTTCGGGTGCTTGAGCTGCGAGGTCGCGCGGACCTCGCGCTCGAAGCGCGCGAGGCTCGCCTCGTCGAGGCGCTCGGGCCGGAGCAGCTTCACCGCGGCGGGCCGGCGCAGCATCGCGTGCGTCGCCTCGTAGACGACGCCGATGCCGCCCTCCCCGAGCTTGCGCACGAGCGTGTACTGCCCGAGCCGGCGGACCTCGTCGGCCTCGCGGCGCAGGCCGTGCACGACCGAGGACGTGACCGCCGCGAGCACCCCGATCGCGGTCCACCACGCGAGCGCGTTGACGAGCATCACGACGTCGAGGTCGAAGCCCGGCCCCGTGCCCGCGGTGAGGCTCGTGAGGAAGTCGTCGTCCACCCGCTCGTAGGTGCGCAGCGCGATCCACGCGATGACGAGCGCGAGGACCGCCGCCACCGCCGCGGTCCCGCGCCACGTCGCGGGGACGTAGATGGCCCGCGCGAGGAGCGCGAGGCCGAAGATCAGGACCACCGTGAGGTCCGGCCGGAACGGCGCGGGGATCCCGCGCGCCATGTAGCCGTACGCGAGGCACGAGAGGCCCAGGAGCACGAGCTCG
>JAYRVK010000875.1:0-12558 GCA_041918555.1 Sandaracinaceae bacterium | reverse complement strand
GAGCACGTCGCCCGGCGGCAGCGCGAGCGGGCTCTCGCGCCCGTCGGCCGCGCGGCGCACCTGCCGCTCGAGATCGATGAACGCCTCCACCGCGCGCCCGCCGATCGCGCGGGGGGGGGCCTCGCGGACGCGCGCCATGATGCCCGCGATGCGCGCGGCGCCGTCGCTCCCCGGCAGCACGCGGCTCACCTGCCGGCTCAGGTACATCCCGTAGCGCCGCCACGCGGTCTCGAGCTCGTCGAGGAGCGTGCGCCCGCGGCTCCGGCACCACGCGGCCATGTCCGCGACGACCACCGCGGTCCCGATCCCGTCCTTGTCGCGCACCAGCGAGCCGACGGTGTAGCCGAGCGCCTCCTCGTAGCCGAACACGAAGCGCGCGGCCTCGTCCGCCTCGAGGCGCAAGGCGGTGTTCGCGATCCACTTGAACCCGGTCAGCGTCTGCTCGAAGCGCGCGCCGTGCGCGGCCGCGATCGAGCCGAGCATCGGCGAGCTCACGATCGTGTTCACCACCAGGCGCTGGTCGCCGGCCGGGCCCTGGTCGAGGAGGTAGTGCCCGAGCAGGCACCCCACGTCGTTGCCCGTGAGCTGCACGAAGGCGCCGCCTTCGCGGACCGCGACCGCGAGCCGGTCCGCGTCCGGGTCGTTGGCGAGGACGAGGTCGGCGCCGACCTTCGCGCCGAGCGCGAGGACGAGATCCATCGCGCCCTTCTCCTCGGGGTTCGGGAACTCCACGGTCGGGAACGCGCCGTCGGGCTCGGCCTGCTCCGCGACGCTGTGCACGCTCGCGAAGCCCGCCTCCGCGAGCGCCTTGCGCGCGAGTCGATCGCCCACGCCGTGGAGCGCCGTGTACGCGATCGAGACGTCGCGTGGGAGGCCTGGGTGCACCATCAGCGCGCGCACGCCGTCGAGGTAGCGCCGCTCGACGTCGGGGCCGAGCCACGCGAAGCGCCCCGCGGCGCGCGCCGCGCCGAGGTCCATCCGCGCGATCGTGTCGAGCCCGCCGAGCGCGTCGATGGCCGCCGCGATCCCCGTGTCCGAGGGCGGGATGATCTGCGCGCCGTTGCCCCAGTACACCTTGTAGCCGTTGTACGCGGGCGGGTTGTGGCTCGCGGTGACCATCACGCCCGCCGCGGCGTTCGTCGCGAGGCACGCGTAGCCGAGGAGCGGCGTCGGGACCACGTGGTCGAACGCCCAGACCTTGACGCCCATCGCCGCGCAGACCTCGGCGGCGTCGGCGGCGAACTCCTTGCTCATGCGGCGGCCGTCGTAGCCGATGCACACGCCGCGCTCCTTCGCGCCGGGCGTCGTCGCGAGGACGTAGGTGCAGAGGCCCGCGGTCGCGCGGAGCACGACCTTGCGGTTCATGCGGTTCGGCCCGGCGCCGAGGAGCCCGCGCAGACCCGCGGTGCCGAACTCGAGGCCGCCGCCGAAGCGGTCGCGCAGCGCCGCCACGTCGCCCGTCGCGAGGAGCGCGGTGACCTCGTCGCGCGTGACCGGATCGGGATCGTCGGCGCGCCAGGCCTCGGCGACCGCGCGGAGCTCGGGGGGGACCGTCATGGGGGTCCCGATCTTACAAGAGAACGCCGCCGCCCGGGGTCGCGACGGCGAGGCCCCCGATCGGTGGGGGTCGGATCGCGCAGGCCCACGAGCGGTGGGGGTGGGTCCGGTAGCACGCAGGATCCCTTGCGCTTTGTGGATCGACGCCGGGCGCGCGCCGTGATCTAAGGGGCGCGTGCGAGCTCCGCTGGACGAGTCGTCGGTCGAACGGACGAGCCACGTGCGCCTGATCGGGGCCCCGGGGCCCGCGGACGTGGTCGAGGCGCCCATCCCACGCGTCGTGCTCGGGGTCGAGCCGGTCACCATCGATCGGAGCGCCGGCTTCGGGGCGATGCTCGAGACGATCGAGCTCCCGATCGCGCGGCTCTCCTTCGACTACGGGAGCCAGCGCGTCTCGGCGTGCGATCCCCGCGATCGATTCTTCCGTGCGGCCTCGGGAGGAATGCAAGTCGTCTTGCGCGACGCGGCGGCGGAGGCGCGGGCCGGGCAGGTCCTCGAGAGCTTCGGCGCGGTCGACCTCGAGTGCGCGCCCGACCACGCGGTCCCCCCAGGGGTCGTCGCGCACTACCTGCTCCGGTGCGAGGGCGACGTCCACGATCATTGCGCGTTCTCCACCTGGGTGGTGCCGCAGCTCCGCGCGCTCGGCTGGCGCGTGGAGCTCGAGGACGACTACCCCTACCGCGTCGTCGAGGACGTCGCGTGGTACGCGCACGTCGAGCCCGACGAGAAGCGCCCCGACTGGTTCGGGCTCGAGCTCGGGGTCGAGATCGAGGGGCGCCGGGTGAACCTGCTCCCCGCGCTCGTCGATCTGCTCTCCACGAGCGCGCGCGGGGCGTCGCTGTCGAGCCTCGTGGATCGCCGCCGCACGATCGCGGTGCCGCTCCCCGATGGCCGCTACCTCGCGCTCCCGCCCGAGCAGGCGCGGGGCCTCCTGCGCGTGATCGGGGAGCTCTACGAGGGCGAGGACGTCGAGCCCATGGCGCTGCGCTTCGGGGCGATGTCGGCGGGGGCCCTCCCGCGGCTCGACGAGGTGTTCGCCGCCTCGCATTCGCGCGTGCGCTGGAGCGGCTCGGGCCGGCCGCGCGAGCTCGGCGAACAGCTGATCGAGCCCGCGCCGATCGAGGCGCCGCGTGGGCTCACCGCGACGCTCCGCGACTACCAGCACGCGGGCGTCGCGTGGCTCCAGCACCTGCGCGCGCTCGGCGTCGGCGGGATCCTCGCCGACGACATGGGGCTCGGGAAGACGCTCCAGACCATCGCGCACCTCTGCCTCGAGAAGGAGGCGGGCCGGCTCCACGCGCCAGCGCTGATCGTCGCGCCCACGAGCCTCTGCTTCAACTGGGAGCGCGAGCTCGAGAAGTTCGCGCCGCACCTGCGCCGCCTCGTGCTGCGCGGCGCGGGCCGTCACGCGCGCTATGCGCGCATCGACGAGGCGGACGTGGTGATCACGAGCTACCCGATCCTCGTGCGCGACGAGGAGCGCTTCGCGTCGCGGCCGTGGCACCTCCTCGTCCTCGACGAGGCGCACACGATCAAGAACACGCGGAGCCAGGCGCACCGGAGCGCGAAGCGAATCGAGGCCGCGCACCGCGTGTGCCTCACGGGGACGCCCGTCGAGAACCACCTCGGCGAGCTGTGGGCGCTCTTCGACTTCCTCGACCCCGGCTTCCTCGGCGACGAGCTGAGCTTCCGCCGCTTCTACCGGATGCCCATCGAGCAGCTCGGCGACGAGGAGCGGCTCGCGACGCTGCGCGAGAAGGTGAGCCCGTACCTCCTGCGGCGCCTGAAGCACGAGGTCGCGCGCGAGCTCCCGCCCAAGACCGAGCTGATGCGGCCCGTCGAGCTCCGCGGCGATCAGCGCGAGCTCTACGAGCGCATCCGCGTGGCCGCGCACGAGTCGGTGCGGCGCGTGATCCAGAAGCGCGGCCTCGCCGCCTCGACGGTGCCGATCCTCGACGCGCTCACGAAGCTCCGCCAGGTGTGCTGCGATCCGCGCCTCGTCCCGATGCGCGCGGCGCGCGACGTGACGCGGAGCGCGAAGTACGAGCGGCTGTTCGAGCTGCTCGAGGCGCAGCTCGGGCGCGGCCACCGCGTGCTCGTGTTCAGCCAGTTCACGCGCATGCTCGGGCTCATCGCGCGCGGGCTCGACGAGCGGAGCACCCGCTACCTGCTCCTCACCGGGGAGAGCCGCGACCGCGCCGCGCTCGTCGACGCGTTCGAGGGCGGCGAGGCGGACGTGTTCCTGATCAGTCTGAAGGCGGGCGGCGTCGGGCTCACGCTGACGAGCGCCGACACGGTCATCCACTACGACCCGTGGTGGAACCCCGCCGCGCAGGATCAGGCGACGGATCGCGCCTACCGCATCGGGCAGACCAAGCCCGTGGTCGCGACCAACCTCTTCGTGCAGGGCAGCGTGGAGGAGCGGATGCTCGCGCTCCAGCAGCGCAAGCGCCGGCTCGCCGAGGGGATCCTCGGCGGCGGCGCGGGCCGCCTCGCGCTGAGCCACGACGAGGTCGAGGAGCTCTTCGCGCCGATCGGCTGACGAGGCGCGTCGACGCTCGCGCGGGGCGCGCAGACCGGTACGCTCTCGCCGTGGCGATCGTCGGGCGTGGCGGTCGCGGCGCCGCGGCTCGCGACCGCCGCGCTCCTCGCGGGTCGCGCCGCCGCGCCGCTAACGCGTTCGGCGGTGGGTCAGCCGGAAGCGGATCACGTCGGGGAGCTGGTCGGAGCCGATCGTCGCGCCCATCGTGAGCTGCCGCGCGTCCGGGCTCAGCGAGAAGACGTTGGTGCGGTGGCCCTGGCCGTGGAGCTCGCGGTGCAGGATCTGGCCCTGGCGGAAGGTGAGCCCGACCCGGATGTCGCTGCCCTCGGGCCCGCGGACCGTGCGCGGCGCGGCGCCGAGCTCGAACGAGTGCGGGCCCCAGTCGTCGATCGCGATCGTCACGTGGGTCTCGTCCTCGACCCGGAGCTGCACGCGGGCGTCGGGCTGGATGCGGCGACGCATCTCGCCGCGGGCGATCTCGCGGATGAAGAGGTTGAGCTGGTCCGCGACGTGGTCGATGCCGTCCTCGAGGCTGTCGAGGTCGCGGCGCGCACGATTGAACTGCCACGAGCCCGAGAAGTCCTCGAGCGCCGCGGTCTGCGAGCGCGAGGTCGGCGCGAGCGCGAGCGCGACCAGAACGAGGGCGCTGGCGGCGAGGAGAGCTCTCTGGACCCGGGAAGCCATCGGTACGACGCGGTGCAGCATACGTTCCAACGCGCCAGTGCGAAAGGCGTTACGCAGCATTTCTCTCGACCCGGACAAGAATGTCCGAGTGGCACACGTCGAGTGCCATCCGGTCACCCGTGAGTTGACGCCTTGCCGGGGGGGAGGCCCCCCGTAGTCTGCGCCGCATGATCGAGCTCGAGAGCTTCCTCCGGGGCGAGTGGGTGCGGGGCCGCGGGGCCGGCGCGACCCTCGTGAACCCGACCACGGGCGAGCCCGTCGCCACGACCAGCACCGAGGGTTTCGACTTCGGCGCGGTCGTCGCGCACGCGCGCGACGTGGGCGGGCCGGCGCTGCGGGCGATGACGTTCGCGGCGCGCGGCGCCGTCCTCAGGGCGCTGAGCAAGGCGATCCACGAGCACCGCGACGCGCTCATCGACGCGTCGATCCTGAACGCCGGCACGCCGCGCTCGGACGGGAAGTTCGACGTGGACGGGGCGAGCGGGACCCTCGCGTACTACGCGAACCTCGGGCGCACCCTGGGCGAGGCGCGCACCCTGGGCGAGGAGTCCGAGCAGCTCACCCAGAGCGCGCGGTTCTTCGGTCGGCACGTCTGGGTGTCGCGGCGCGGCGTCGCGGTGCACGTCAACGCGTTCAACTTCCCGGCGTGGGGCCTCGCGGAGAAGCTCGCCGTCGCGCTCCTCGCGGGCGTGCCCGTGATCAGCAAACCGGCGACCGCGACCGCGCTCACGACGTTCCGGATGATGGAGGTCATGGTCGCGACCGGCGCGCTGCCGCCGGGCTCGCTCCAGCTCGTGTGCGGCTCGCTCGGCGACCTGCTCGAGCACCTCGGGCCGCAGGACGCGCTCGCCTTCACCGGCTCCGCGGACACCGCCAACCGGCTCCGCGGGATGCAAAACCTCTTGTCGAGCTCCACGCGGGTCAACGTCGAGGCGGACTCGCTCAACGCCGCGGTGCTCTGCGCGGACGCGAGCGACGAGACCTACGCCACGTTCCTGCGCGACGTGGCGCAGGAGGTGACGCAGAAGAGCGGGCAGAAGTGCACCGCGACGCGCCGCGTGCTCGTGCCCGCGTCGATGATCGATCGCGTGCAGGCCGACGTGGCCGAGCGGATCGATCGGGTGGTGATCGGCGATCCGGCGCACAAGGACGTGCGGATGGGGCCGCTCGCGACCGCGCAGCAGCGCGACGACTACCTCGCGGGCGTCGAGAAGCTCGTCGCGTCGGGGGCGACGATCGTGCACGGCTCGCCGCGCCCGGGCGCGCTGGTCGGCGCGGATCCAGAGAGGGGCTTCTTCGTCGGGCCGGTGCTCCTGCGCGCCGACGACCCTGCGCGCGCCGCGGCGGTCCATCAGCACGAGGTCTTCGGCCCCTGCACTACGCTCATCCCGTACGAGACGGCCGAGGAGGCGATCGAGCTCGTCGCGCGCGGCGGCGGGGGCCTGGTCGCGTCGGTCTACGGCGACGACCGCGACGCGCTCGCCGCGCTCGTGCTCGGCCTCGCGCCGTTCCACGGCCGCGTCCTGATGGGCAGCAAGAAGGTCGCCGACCAGGCGATCGCGCCCGGCCTCGTGCTCCCGAGCTGTGTGCACGGCGGGCCCGGCCGCGCCGGCGGCGGCGAGGAGCTCGGCGGGGAACGCGGCTTGCGATTCTACATGCAGCGCTGCGCGATCCAGGGCGACCGCGCGCTCCTCGACAAGCTCCTCGACTAGTCCACGTCGACGCCGACCTCGCGCAGGAGCTCGAGGTCGTTGAGATCCTTCGTCCGGCCGGCGGCGCGCTTGTTCCGGACGAACTCGGCCAGCCCGAGGAACGCGACGGGCTCTCCCTCGATCGCGACCTCGCGGCGCCCTTGCCAGGCTTGCTCGAAGTCGACCGCCGAGATGCTGTTCACCACGTCGATCGCGACGGGCTTCACGCCGATGGTGAGCATCCGTCCGGCCTTCGCGAGCTGCTGTTCCGCGGCCTGGGCGACGTGATCGAAGCCGGCGAAGTCGCGCAAGGCGCGGCCGACGGCGCGCGCGTTCTCGGGGGTGGGCTCGATGAAGACGTCCAGGTCATCCGTGAGACGAGGGCGCCCCAGGACCGCCATCGCGTGCGCCCCCACCACCACGAACCTCACCCCCTGGCGCCGCAGCGAAGCGATGAACGCGAGGAAGTCGGGGTGCAGTACCGGGGTCGTCATAGCGCATGCTCCGGAGGCTCTCGACGGAGGCGAGCCGATCGACGGCGTCCGTGGCCGCGAGCCTCGCGGCGGTGATCTCGGCGTGCTCGTCGACGTCGCCGAAGTACACCGTCACGCCGTTCTCCTCGAGGATCTCCACGCCGCGATCCTACCTCAGTGCCCGCCCTTGGGCGCGTCCGGGTCGTGCGCGAGCTGGTCGAGGTGCATCCACTTCGTGAGCATCGGCGAGAGCGCGAGGCAGATCACGCCGGCGATCGCCGCGGCGATCGCGATGATCCCGAACACGTCGCCGTAGGTGTCGACGGTCACGCTCGGGATCGGCACGAACTGCAGGCCGCCCTCCTCGTGCGAGACGCCGGTGAACTGCGCGATCACGCTCGCGAGGTAGTTCGAGAACGCGGTGGCGAGGAACCAGCCGCCCATGATCGTGCTGACGAGGCGCGTGGGCGAGAGCTTGGTGACCATCGAGAGGCCGACCGGGGAGCTGCACAGCTCGCCCGTCGTCACGAGTAACCAGCCGAGCAGCAGGTACCACATCGGCGACATGCCCCGCGCGTCCGCGTTCTGCGCGCCCCACCAGAAGATCGCGAAGCCCGCCGCGAGCTGGAGGATCCCGAGGCCGAACTTCACCGCGGCGCTCGGGTCGCGGTGGCGCGTGGCGAGCCACGCCCAGAGCGCGCTGAACGGGAGGCCGAACACGATGATGTAGATCGGGTTCGCGGCCTGGTACTCCGAGGCCGGGATCTCGCTCGACGCGATCCCCATCCCGACGTCGTCCTCGGTGACCACCCACTCGACGACCGCGACGTCCTCGGCGTTCACCTCCGGGTCCTGCGCCGCCTGGAGGTAGACGAGGCCCGTCATCGTGAACTCGTCGTTCTCGCGCACGGCCTCGGCGAGCTCGTCCATCTGCGCCTCGGTGACGCGGTCCTCCTCGCCGCGGTTCACGTTGCGGTGCGACTCGACCGCGCGGATCGCGCGGGCGATCTGCTCCTTCAGCGCGGGGTTGCCGTTCATGCGGCCGAGCTGCTCCTGCGAGAGGAGCGGGAGCGCGGCGATCGCGGGATCGCTGGGGCTCGGGGAGACGCGGAAGCGGATGGTGTCGCCGACCTCGGAGGCCTCGACGCGGCGGTCCTCGATCACGCGATCGATGTTGCGGTCCGTCCAGTTGTTCAGGCTCGTCCCGGCCTGCTCGAAGAAGGCCCAGAAGAGCATGTTGAAGAAGAAGAGGACCAGGACGACGGTGAGCCGGTGCCGCGCCATCGCGTCGCAGCGCACGACCATGTCGTAGATCACGTAGATCAGGAACACGATCCCGGTGACGTTGAGGACCCAGCCCGCGAGGCCGATGGTGGTCGTCTCGCGGAGGAAGTCGGCGAGCCCGCCCCGGTCCTGGACGACGAACGCGAACACCACGACCGCGACCGCGGTCGCGAGGTAGACCGCGTACTCCGCCGGCAGCACCCCGAAGAGCTTCTTGCGGAGCTTCTCGGGATCGGGCGGCGCGCCGGCCTCCTTGGCGAGCGGGCCCTTCTGCAGCGCCATCACCGCCACCACGCCCGCGATGACGAGCATCACGCCCAGGACGATGCGGACCGCGAGCTGGAGCAAGGAGTCTTGCCAGAACGGCATCGCGATCGCGGTGGCGAGCGCGCCGGTGCCGATCAGCGCCTGGGTGAGCTTGCTCGGCGCGACGAAGACCGCGACGCCGATGAGCATCCCGATCGTCGCGAGGCCGAAGCCGTAGTGCCAGCCGTAGGTCTCGCCGACGTAGCCGCAGACGATCGGGCTCATCGCGGCGCCGAGGTTGATCCCCATGTAGAAGATCGTGAAGCCCGCGTCCTTCTTCTCGGAGGCCTGCGGGTAGAGCTCGCCCACGATCGTCGAGATGTTCGGTTTGAAGAAGCCGTTGCCCGCGATGAGGAGCGCGAGGGCGCCGAAGAACGCGTAGCGGTTCTCGACGGTCATCAGGAGGTGGCCGGCCGCCATCAACAGGCCGCCGACGACGACCGCGCGGCGCCGCCCGAGCAGGCGATCTGCGAGCATGCCGCCGAAGTACGGCGTCATGTAGACGAGCGCGGTGTACGCGCCGTAGACGCCGTAGGCCTCGCCGTCGTTGAGCCCGAGGAAGCCCTTGATCATGTAGAAGAGCAGCAGCGCTCTCATCCCGTAGTAGGAGAAGCGCTCCCACATCTCGGCGAAGAAGAGCTGGAACAGGCCGGTCGGGTGGCCGAAGATGGTCGGGCTCGTCGGCGCCGCGGGGGCTTCGCTCGTCATGGCGCGGGCACCTTCCGGTGGCGGCTCCGCGGTGTCAAGCCGTCGTGAGCGCCCGGGGCCGTGGTAGACGTGCGCCGATGGCATTGGTGACGAGGATCGAGGCCGAGCAGCTGCTCCCCGGGCGCGGCGCCCCGCTCCGCGACGCGTGCGTGATCGTCGACGGCGCCATCATCGCGTACGCGGGGCCGCGCGGGAGCGCGCCGGCGACGGGGCCGGACGTCGCGGTCCATCGCGCGCACACCGTCTTGCCGGGGCTCTGGGACTGTCACGTCCACCTGACGGGGCTGCGCACGACGAGCCTCGACGACGCGATGCGCGTGCCCGTGCCGGTGGCCGCGGCGCGGTCGGTGATCGACGCGCAGCGCGCGCTCGACGCGGGCTTCACGAGCGTGCGCGAGGTCGGCGGCTACGGCGTCCACGTCGCGCGCGTGATCGAGGAGGGCACCGCGCGCGGCCCGACGATCTACGCGGCGGGCGACCTGATCTCGCAGACCGGCGGCCACGCGGATCTCCACACGTACTCGGTCGGCTGCGTGACGGAGCTCGCGGAGCACGGCGGCTGGCTGCGGACCTGCGACGGCGAGGCCGAGTGCCTGCGGGCGGTGCGGCTGCAGCTCCGGCGCAACTGCAAGCTCGTCAAGATCTGCGCGAGCGGCGGCGTGCTGACGGAGTACGACGACCCGCACCACCAGCAATTCACCGACGCCGAGCTGCGCGTGATCGTGTCGGAGGCGGCGCGCGCCGAGCGCGTGGTCGCCGCGCACTGCCACGGCAAGGCCGGGATCCTCGCGGCGCTCCGCGCGGGGGCCAAGACGATCGAGCACGGGACGTTCCTCGACGCCGAGTGCGCGGACGTGATGAAGGAGGTCGGCGCGGTGCTCGTGACGACGCGGCTCGTCACCGAGCGGATGCTCGCGTTCGGGCGCGAGAACGGGCTCCCGGACTATGCGTGGAACAAGCTCGTCGCGATGGGCGAGCGGCACCGCGAGGCGGTGGCGCTGGCGATCCGGAGCGGCGTGCTGATCGCGGCGGGGACCGACTCGATCACGACGGGGGAGCACACCGCGCTCGCGTGGGGCCGGCACGGGCGCGAGCTCGAGCTGCTCGTCGAGGCGGGGATGACGCCGCTCGCCGCGATCGAGGCGGCCACGGCGAACGGCCCGCTCACCGTCGGCGCGCAGGCGCGGCGCGCGGGGCGGCTCGAGCTCGGCTGGGACGCGGACGTGATCGCCGTGAGCGCGGACCCGCTGGCCGACGTCGCCGTGCTCTCGGACCCGACCGCGATCACGCACGTCCTCCGCCGCGGCCGGATCGAGAAGGCGCCTTGAAAGAGACGTGAGGGGGACGGTCCCAGCTCGTCGAGCTTCCGGCCACGGGAAGTTGGACAAGTTGGGACCGTCCCCTGGTGAAACCGAGCAGAGCGCCTGCGCGGCCCGTGAGAGGGTATCTTCTCGGTCATGATGCCCACCCGGGGGACGTTCCCGCGCGCCGCGCTCGTGGTGCTCCTCTTCGCCGCGTCCTGCGAGGACGAGGAGGAGGAGCAGGGCGGAGGCGAAGAGAGCACCGAGACGACGGCGCCGGCCGCGCCGGCGGGGCCGCTCCTCCACGAGGAGGGGAGCCTCGCGACGACGGACCCGCGCGACGGACGCGGCCACTTCGACCGCTACTTCGTCGACGTGCGCGCGAACGACCGCCTGCTCGTGACGCTCGCGTCGAGCGCGTTCGATCCGATCCTCCAGGTCAGCCCGCCCGGCAGCGGCGCGCTGATCAACGACGACTGGCAGGGCGACACGACGCGCTCGCAGATCGAGCTCATCGCGAGCACGGCGGGCTCGATGGGGATCGAGGTGCGGAGCTACGCGCCGTCCGGCACCGGCGCGTACGAGCTGAACGTGCGCCGCGTCGGCGGCGCGGGCGACGCCGACGAGTCCGTCCCGGTCCTCACGGCGGGGCAGTCCGTCGACGGGGCGATCGAGGGCGACGGCGACGCGTACGTGGTGCGCGCCGAGGGCCCGATCCGGATCGCGGTGAGCGCGCGCGGCGGCGCCGCGCCCTCGACCTCGGTGGTCGATCCCTCGGGGCACGGGCTCTCGCCGACCGACGGCGCGTACGAGGCCTCGGCCGCGGGGAGCTACCGCCTGCACGTGATGGGCGATCCCGGCCTCGCGTACCGCGTCGAGGTGAGCACGAGCACGACCACGCGGCCGCTCCTCGCGCGCGCGCACCATCAGTTCTCGCAGATCCTCAACCAGCTCGCGGGGACCTCGCGCTCCGGGACCGACGACGCGAACGACACGCCGCCGCCGCCCGCCGACCAGACGCCGCGCCCGCTGATCGTGCGGGTCGGCGATCGGCTCACCGGCAACCTCGCCGAGAACGACCAGCGCCTGCAGAGCGGCGAGTACTACGACGTCTACGAGCTCACGGTGTCGCAGCCTGGGGAGCCGGTGATCGTCGAGATGGAGTCGGCGACGATCGACTGCTTCCTCCTCGTCGACACGCCGAGCGGCGCGCACTTCGAGAACGACGACTTCGGCGGGACGCTCAACTCGCGCGTGGAGCTCCCGCTCACGGAGACCGGGACCTACCGGATCCTCACGACGAGCTACCGCGAGGGCGTCACCGGCCCCTACGAGCTCAAGGTCCTCTCCCCGCGCGACGCGGCGCCCCCCGCGGCCCCCGGCGCGCCGCCGCCGACGGCCAGCCCGGGGGGGGCCGGCCAGCGGATCGAGGGCGCGCTCGCGCAGGGCGACCAGACGCTCCAGAGCGGTGAGCTCTTCGACGAGCACACCTTCGAGTGGCCGGCCGGCACGCGGGTCCACCTGGAGGCGCAGTCGACGGAGTTCGACACCTACCTGATCGCGCACCCGCCGAGCGGCCAACAGCAGGACAACGACGACATGGTCCCCGGACAGTCGCTCAACGCGGGCCTGGATCTGCAGACCCAGGAGGCCGGCCGCTGGCGGAGCCTCGTCACGAGCTCCCGCCCCGGCGAGACGGGTCGCTACCCGCTCGTCGTCGGCGGAGGGGGGGGGACTCCCGGGGTCGCGCCGCCGTCGAGCCCCACGCCGCCGCCGAGCCCTCCGCCGACCACGGGCGGGCGCGTGGAGAACGGCAACCTCGCGCAGGGCGACTCCACGCTGCGGAGCGGCGAGTTCGCCGACACGTACCGGATGACGTTCACGCCGCGGAGCGCGGTCTCGATCCGGCTCGAGTCGTCGCAGTTCGACACGTACCTCATCGTGCGCTCGCCGAGCGGGCACCAGGAGGACAACGACGACCTCACGCCGGGGCAGGGGCTGAACAGCGGCCT
>JAYRVK010000874.1:0-4868 GCA_041918555.1 Sandaracinaceae bacterium | reverse complement strand
GGCGCGGGCGCGGGCGCGGGCGCGGGCGAGGGCGAGAGCGAGAGCGAGAGCGCGGATGCGGGCGCGGGCGCGGATGCGGGCGCCGAGGCCGAAGCGGACGAGAGCGAGAGCGAGAGCGAGGGCGAGGGCGAGAGCGAGGGCGAGAGCGAGGGCGCGGGCGCGGATGCAAGCGAGAGCACGAGCGCGAACACGGGCGACGCCCGGGGAAAAGCGAAGCGCGGCCGCAAGCAGAAGAAGAAGGACCGCGCGCAGCGCCGGCGGGAGCAGAAACAGCACATGGCGCCGGTCGTGGTGGCGAAGCCTCCCGCGCCCGAGCCCGCACGCCCGGCGCCGAAGCAGGCCGCCGAGGCCGAGCGGGACGAGGAGGTCCGGCCCCGCGCGGCCCGCGACGCGGCGGAGCCGGCCCGTCCTTCCTTGGCCGAGGCGGAGGCGCTCCCCGTCGAGAAGAGCCTCTGGATCGCTGGCGTCTTCGGCGCGGTGATCGTGCTCGCGCTGATCGCTTGGTGGATCTGGGGAGGGGACGACGGCGAGGCGCCGGCTACGCCTCGGCCGGCCGCCGCCGAGGCGCCCGCGACCCCACGGCTCGCGATGCCGGCCTCCGTCGAGGACGTGATCGCTCCCCCCGCCGAGCCGCCGCCCGAGCCGGTGGATCCGTCGCTCGAGGCTGCGCCGGAGGCGCCGGTCGACGAGGCGGTCGAGGCGCCCGAGCCCCTCGAGGGGCCCGTGGAGGAGCCCCCCGAGGCGCCCGAGGTCGTCGAGGCGCCGGCGCCCAGCGACCCCGAGGAGGCCGCGGCGCTCGCGCGCCTCGCCGTGCTCCGCGACCCCGACCACGCGGGCTCCCACTACGCCCTCGCGCTCGCGCTGCGCCGCCTCGACCAGAACGACGAGGCGCTCGAGCACGCGACCCGCGCCCTCGAGCTCGAGCCGTCGGTCGGACGGCATCACCAGCTCGTCGGCGATCTGCACCGCCGGCACGGTCGGAACGCGCGCGCGCGGCGCGTCTACGAGACGTGCCTCGAGCAGGTGCCGGACTTCCGGGGGTGCCGCGATCGTCTCGACGCCCTGCCCCCGGAGCCGAGCCCGTGATGGTGAATCGAAAGGAACGTTGACATGAGCGCATCCGTCTTCGAGTCCCGGCTGCCCGACCCTGGGCAGCGCTTCCTCTCGGCGGTGGTGGAGCACGCGCTCGCGACCGGGCGGCGCACGGCCGCGGACTTCCTGCAGCGCTTCCCGCCCTCGGCGATCATGGCGGGGCTCGAGGACGATCCGCAGCGCCGCGCGAACATCCTCGTGGTGTGCACGGGCGTGCGCTTGAAGATCGCCGTCAAGAAGTCGGCCGAGTCCTGCGCCGAGGATCTCCAGATCGCCCTCGATGAGGAGGAAACCGATGCCGAGACCGTCGTGAACTTGTTCGAGCCGGACGAGCGCGTGCTCTACCTCGACCCCGAGGCGCTCTGGGCCTACGCGACCGAGGGCGACTTCGTGCGGGACTCCACGTCGGCGGAGGCGCGCGCGGTCGTCGCCTTCGTGCTCGAGCGCGCGCTCGCGGAGGGCCTCGTCACCGCGGCCGAGCTCGTCGATGGCGTCTCCATCGCCGCGCTGGCGGAGCTCCTCCCGCGCGAGCAGCTCGGGCGTGCGCTCGCCGCGGCCGTGCGCGCCGGGGAGGCGGGCCGCCCGTTCGATGCGCGGGCGCTGCTCGAGCTCGTGCCCCCTGGGACGCTCTCGACGCACGTCCCGCTCCCCGATCTCTGGGATCGGGTGATCCTCCCGCAGGTCGCGGCGCGGCACGGCCTCGCCGGGACGGCGGAGTCGCCCGCGCCGCTCGCTCCGCCCGCGCCGCTCGCCGCGCCGGGTGGCGGCGACGATCCCGAGGGCGCGAAGTCCAAGGCGAAGGCGCGCGCGAAGAGCCGCCCGCCGCCGCCCGCGGAGAAGCTCGACATCGCGATCGACGACGTCCTCGACGACTGAAGGAACCGTCGACCCATCGCGTCGGCGATGGATCGCGGACCGAGCGGGGCGCCTCCGGAGCCCCGCTGCGCGGGTCTTCTTCGGCGGCTCCGCGAGCCCGCAGCGCGGTCTCGCGGGTCTCGGCGCGCCGGCTCGTGCCCTTCGGTCTCGAGCCGAGTCGCCTCGGGCGCGCCCGGCGCGGCCCGGACCTCGACGCAGCCAGGCGGCGGCCAGCTTCAGCTGCGCGCCTCGTGCAACGAACCTTGCGCCGTCTGGATCCGTTCGCGCCGGTTCGCCGATCACCGACGTGGCGGCCCGCGTGGCCTGATCGGCGAGGTCCGTCGAGCTGCGGTCCCGGTCTCCGGACCGATTCAGCGACCCTCGATGAGCTCTGCCTCAGCGCGCGGCGCAGCGCCCCTCGACGCACGCCGCGCGCGTCGGAGGCGCGTCGCAGTCGCAGCGGCTCATCGGGCAGCCCGCCGCGACACGCCCCGCGAGCGCGTCGTCGAGCGCGCGCCGTGGGCGGCGCCGGCTCCCGGCGACCCAGAAGCAGTCGATCCCCTCGACGCCGCACTGCGCGACCCGCAGGATCGCGCACTCGACGTCCGTCACGCACTCCGCGAGGGCCGTCGCCGCGCGCGCGACCTCCGCGTCCGCCTCGGCGCACTGGGTCTCGGCGTCCTCGTCCCAGCCCCCGTACATCGAGCCCTCGGGGCGGTCCGCCGGCGCCTCGGGACTGCACAGCGACTCGATCAGCGCAGTGTAGGTAGCAAAGAAAGTTGCGCGTTCCGGGTCCTGCTCGATGGTGCGAGCGCGGACGCGGAACGTGAAGCGGAGAGGCTCTGCGTGGGTCGCCGCGTCCGCGAGCGGATAGTCGTCGAGGTTCGCCCACTCGAGGCGGCTCGCGTGGTGGAGCGGCATGTCCAGGGGCTCCGCCGGAGCCCACTCGCCGGGCTCGCGCCACCGCACGACGACGTGATGGCGCGAGCCCTCCTCCAGCGCGGCGAAGTCCGTCGCGCGCGTCGCGGTCGCCTCCCCGGCGCACCGCGGGATCGCCGATCGCGGCGCGGGAGCGGCGGTGGTCGGCGCCTCGGCCGCAGCGGGCGGCTCGCGCGGCGCCGGCGCGGCGGCCGTCCCGCACCCCAGCTACGCGAGCGCCAGGAGGCCTGGCGCCCTCACCGTCCTCCGCAGAGGATCTCGGCCACCGCCGAGACGCCGGCCAGCGCGCGACCCACGCAGTCGCCGAACGCCGCGGGAGACGCGGCGTGCTGCTGGTACTCGCGCATCTCGGGCGACCACATCGCCTCGATCCACGGGCCGCTCAGCCCGATGCGGTGGAACGGCGCGCGCGAGAGCGCCTCGAGCACGTACGGCTGCGACAGGTGGGGCCAGGCCTCTTGCGTCGTCTGACAGAACAGGCCCGGCGCGATCGGGGGGCCCGCCGAGGGGTCGCGCCCGAACACCACCGGCGCCGCGGGTTGGCCCCCCTGCACCGCGAAGAGGAGGTGCATCTGCGCGCCCTGCATGCCGGAGCGCGCGCGCAGCTCGCCGAGCTGCGTCTTCCAGCTCGCCCAGCCCGGGCTCACCACCCCGAGCGCGCTCGCCGCGGAGAGCGACGCGGCCTGCATCATCGCGCGATTCCCGGCCTGCATGACCGCGCTCCCGTCGATGAAGACCCGCGCGGGTCGGCCGCGGAACGCGCCCGACGTCTCGGTCACCGCGGTCCCGTGCTGCGTGGTCTGGTGCAGCCCGAGCGCGCGCATCGCGTCGAACAGCGCGGCGTTCGGGTCCTTACCGCCCGTCGCGAGGTTCGCCTTCAGGAAGAAGTCGACGATACCCATCTGCGCACCCCCCGTCCCCGAGGGTATCGCGCCGCACGTCACTCGTGGAGATCGTCCTTGAACTTGCGGGCGAGCTCGCGCGCGCTCGCCTCGCCGCGCACGAAGCGGCGCGTGAGCTCGCTGATGTCGGTCTTGCGCCCCTTCCAGCGCTCCTCGTCGCGCGCGGCCTCGTCCTCGTACGCGACCTTGCCGCGCTCGCGGAACGTGCGGAAGACGCCTTGCAGCGCCTTCTCGTCGAGCTCGCCGCCGGACTCGAACCATCGGTGCGCGGTCCACCCGAGCGCGTACGTCGTGGCGAAGCTCGCGGCCACGCCGATCGCGTTGCCCCAGATCGGCACGAGCCGCACCAGCGCCTCGAGGCCCGCGTGCAGCGTCACGACGCCGAGGAGCGAGGCGACCAGGGCGCGCGTGATCTTCGAGTCCCCGGCGTGCCCGTGAAGGCGCCCGATGGTGCGCACCATCTCGAGCTGGAGGTACGCGCCGATCGCCTCCGTCACGAGGTTCGTCGGCACGAGCGCGAGCACCGCGAGCCCGATCGCGCGCGACTTGACCAGCCGCGCGACGTGGGCCTCGCGGTCCTCGCGATCTTCGATCGTGTGCGCGGCGTCGCCGCCGAGATCCTCGCGGAGCTGCGCGCGGAGCTCCGCGAGCAGGCCGAGGTGCTCCACCTCGACGCCCCACGCCTGGCGCACGCGCCGGACGACCGCGTCCTCCTCCGGCGCGCCCTCGTCGGCGTGCGCGATCGCGAGCGCGGCGAGGAGCACGTCGTGGCGCACCGCCTCGTCGGTGACTCGGGCGAGCGCCGCCTCGAGGTCGGTCGTCTCGTGGAGCATGCGCTCGCGCTCGCCCTCGTCGAGATCGAGGGCGTCCATCATCGGATCGAGCGCGGCGCGCTCGGCGGGGGTCACGACCCCGTCCGCGCGGCAGAGATGGACGAGCACCCGGAGCCCGGCGAGCGCTTGCTCGCGTCCGTCGTCGACGTCGCTGGTCACCGTCGGAGTATCCCGCGCGGCGGTCCGCGCGTCACTCGACGGGCGCGACCCGGATCGCGACGCCGGCCGGGATCGCGGCGGCCTCGAG
>JAYRVK010000873.1:0-6142 GCA_041918555.1 Sandaracinaceae bacterium | reverse complement strand
CGAGGGGGCTGCGCGCCCCCGGAGGACTCAGGGCCCGGGGTCGACGATCGGCTCGCCCTCGCCCGGACAGGGACGGATCAGCGAGGCGCCTTCTTCGCAGAAGCCCGCGACGCAGAGCCGGAGCGAACCGCAGGTGATCCCGGGGTTGCAGTCGTCGAGCTGCTCGCACGGCGTGCCCATGCCCGGGTCCGGTGCGTCCGGCGAGCGCGGGCATCCGACCGCCGACAGAGCCACGGCCACGAGCGCGAACCACGGGAACCAGCGCCGCATCGTTCGTCCAATGTAGCCGAGCCGCGTCAGAGGATCCCGTATCGACGTGTTCCGACGGAATCTCCGGCATTCGAGGCATTCGAGGGCACGGGGACTGTCACCACGGGCCCCAGAATACCCGACGATCCGGCGCGCGGCCTGCAAACGGTTACGCATGTAACCACGGCGCGCGCGATCCACGCGATCCGCGCGGTGCTCCCGCACGCGCGCACGCAAGGCGAAGTGCGACGCCTCGAGCGCGCGATCGCGGTGCTCATGTCCGACGAGGACGAGGATCGCCCGCCGACCAAGCTCAGTCGCCAGCGCCTCTTGGTGCGGGCGGGGCTCCCGCCGATCACGAAGCTGGTCCTCGTCGCCGCGGTCATGCTCCGCGAGGGCGACGAGAAACGGCCCCTTCCGACGGCGCGCGCGCTCGCGTCGGCGGTCGGAGTGCACCGCGTCACGGCGCAGAAGGCGATCGGTTCGCTGCGCGCGCTCGGCGTCCTCTGCGGCGCCGAGGTGCGGTGGGACGTGCTCGCCCTGCTCGGGCCGCGCGGTGCTGACGAGGACGAAGACGACCCGGCCCATTGAGGACCGGCGAAGGCGGGCTCACGCCCGCGAGGAGACATGACCGATGGACACGATGCACGACCCCACCCGCACCCCGATCGAGCTGCTGCTCGTCCCCACCCGCGAGCCGGGCCGCTGGCGCGCCCGCGTCGCGGCGAGCGCCCCGGACGGGACCGCGCGCACCCTGACGCTCGACCTCGCGAGCGTCTCGCCCGAGCGCGCGGCCTCGGAGGCGATCTCCGCGTGGATCTCGACGCACGCCCCGAGCGAGCCGACGGACCTGCAGGCGCCCGAGCCGCTGCCGCCGGCCGTGCTTGCCTTCCTCGAGGGCCGCGAGCTCGGAGGTGTCGCGTGAACCGACTGACGCTTCTCCTCGCGCTCGCGTGCGGTCAAGAGCCGCCCACCGCGGGCTGGCGCGGCTTCCTGCGCACGAAGGCGGCGCAGTCGATGACGCCCGAGGAGCGCGCAGCCCTCGCGGCGAGCTACCCGATCGAGGGCCTGCCGCGCGGCTACCCGCAGGCGTTCTACTCCCGCTTGCTCGTGATCCAGCGGACGATGACGCGCCCCGCCGAGGTGTCCTCGTGAGCGGCGCCGACGACGCGACGCGCGCGTTCTTCGAGCGGCTCCTCGAGCACGGCATCAAGCCCCACGCGGAGGACGTCGCCGCGATCGTGCTCGACGGCGGGATCGCCGTGGTCGCATTCGAGCCGGGTGTCGAGGCCCTCGCCTTTCTCGAGGCGATGGGCTGGAAGGGGCGCCCGGTCTTCCGGCTGCCGATCGAGACGAAGCGCGCCCTCGAGCGCACCGACGACGTGACGCGCGGGTGGTGTCGCCGCAAGGGCGGGCCTGCGCGGCTCTTCGTGGTCGCGCATGAAGGAACCCTCCTCCTGAACCACGATCACAACGGGTTCTACCTGGAAGAGCGCTCCTCGGACCGGAGGTCGTTGTCATGAGCGGCCCCGAGACGATCGAGCGCGCCCTGCGCCGCGCGCACGCCCTGCGCTTCGGCCCGGACGCCCCCGAGGGCGCGAGGGCGGTTCCCGACGCGGCCCCGCACCGCGAGGCCCTCGACGTCCTCGCCGGGGCGGCCGTCGAGCTCGCGGACGGCGACGACCGCGAGCGTTCCCGCCGGCTCGTGAAGGCGTGCGCGGTCGCGGTGCGCCACCTGGCGCTCCCGAGGACGCACGGCGAGGCGGCCGGGCTCGCGGATGCCGGCTGGCTCCTCGAGACGGCGCTCCGGCACGAGCTCGGGATCGAGCGGGCGCGGCGCTCGCCGGAGGTGTGCTCGTGAGGCGGGTCGGGGAGCGCCTCTACCCGTCCGGCTCGCTCCCGGAGTCGTTGACGGTCCACGCGGGCGCAGGGTGGGCGCTCGTCTTCGCGATCGAGCGGCCGGCGCGCGCCGAGGTCGCCGCGGTGGCTCGCGGGCGGGTCGAGGTCGCCGTCGATCTCGAGGGCCCGGCGCTGGTGTGGCTCGCGAGGGCCTCGCTCGCGGAGCCCTCGTCGGAGGCGCCGCGCTCGAGGGCGAGGCACCGCACCGGGGCCCGCTCCGGTCCGCTCGCTCGCGCCCGCGCCTGCACCCCGCTCGCGTGGAGCGCGTGCGCCCTCGCATGGTGGGAGCGGACCGCACCCGATCTCCCGCCCGACGCTCCGGGGGTCGCCGGGATCGTCCAGGTCGTGATCGCGGACGCGCGCTCGACGCGCATCGCCGCCGTGCGCACGATCGGGCTCACGCCGGCCGTCGCGGCGCAGGTCCGGGCCATCGAGGGCGAGGCGCAGCGGGCGGGCCGCGACGAGGACGCGCTCGAGGCCGTGCGCCGCTGGACGCGCGAGGCCCGGGAGCCGGAGGTCGCCGCGCGGGCGGATGCCGCGCTCGCGAGGACCAGCGTCCAGGCGCGCTAGCCCTAAGCGTTGCACTCTGCGGATTTCCGCACGCGCATCGACGGCCCCGATCGCCCTCCGCGGTGGTCGGGGCCGTCGCACGTTCGCACGGGAGATGGCGGGCTCAGAGGGGCGCTCGGCGAGCCTGCGATCGCTCCAGTTCAGCCGGCCGCGGCGCCCGCTTCTGGTGCGTGACGCCGCGCCCCACCCGCTCAGTCACCGACATACCCCGGTCCGTGCGCAGATGTGTTCCCGCACCACGTCGGATCCGCGCTCCGGCACGCGATGGGGCTCCCGTCCGCACACCGCGGCTCACCACCGTCGCCGTACTCCGGGCATCCGTGCGTCGCGTAGGCCCGGCGCTCGGGCAGGTCGCACGTGATCCGCCACGCGTCGCCGCACACCGGCACCGCGTACGGCGCGAGGCAGACCCCGCCGCCCCACGAGCACGGGGGCGGGCCCGCGTCGCGCTCCGGCACCGAGACGCACCCGCTCAGCGCGAGCGCCACGATCGCAATCCATCCCCTCACGTGAACCTCCTCCGTGCGCGGAACCACCCCTTGACGGCTTCGCAGTCCGCGCGCCGCTCGGCCACGTCGAGGCGCAGCGCGGCGAGCTCGTCGGCGGACGCTACGCCACGCAGCGGCGCCGTGTGTCTTTAAAAGACACTTCGGCTCAGGACCAGGTCCACGCCCTGCGCCGCGGCGTGCGCCGTCGCGACGCGCTCCCCGAGGACGCGCCAGGCGCCCGGGATCGCCCGCGGGTGGCGCGTGAGCCCGTAGAAGATGGCCGCCGGCTCGTCCCGCTCGGAGCCGTCGGCGCAGTCGCGGGCGAGCCGGAGGGCGGCTTCGATCACCGCGCGGTTCGGCACCGCCGGGATCCCGAAGCGCCGCGACATGAAGGGCCAGCCGGCGAGGATCTCGTCAGCGCTCGGGATCATCGGCCGGAGCGTCGAGCACGTCTTCCGGCGGCCCCTCGCGGTCCATCCGCGCGAGCTCCTCGCCGCGGGCGCGCGCCTCGGGTGACTGGATCTCCGCGTCGTGCCGATCGAGGTACTCCGCGAAGGTCTCGCCCGGACGCATCGCCCACGCGGGCGCGGGCTTCGGCTGAGGATCAGTCACGCTCCGGGTCTACCGCCCCGCCCCGTCGGGCGCGAACCTCCGGCCGGCGAGGCCCTCGCGCGCCGAGCGGGGCCCCGATCTGTCATCCGATGACACACGCGGCGCAGCGCGGCGCCGAGCCCGGGCGCCGAGCCCGGGTGGCGACGACGTGTCATTAGATGACACGCTCGGGGCGCCCGTCGAGCGCGCACGGATCGTTGCGGTCCTCATCCCGCCGAAGCGTCCGCCTCCGAGTGCAGCGGCCGGCGCGCGGTAGGGGGCGTCGCGGCCGGGGCCACGTCGAGGGCGATCGCGACGAGGGCGCCGGCCTCGAGCATGCCGGCGAGCTCGGAGATCACGCGGTGCGCCATCTCCGCGACGGCGCCCCCGGACCCGGCGCCCGGCCGGCGCGATCGCCAGTCGTCGGACCGCTCCGATCCCGCGGAAGCCGACCGCCGTTGCGGCCGGCAGGATCGGCGATCGCCAGCCGGACCGGCTCGATCGCCCCGATCGCTCGCGATCGCAGGCCCGCCGCGATAGGCGCCGTCGATGATGTAGGCGAGGACGAGCGAGGGCCCGTCCGCGTCGTCGGGCACGTCGAGGGCGCCGTCGAACCGATCCGCGTGGAGCGCGGCGCGCGCGTCCTCGTGCGCCCATTCGGCCGGGAGCCCCGCGAGCACTCGGGCGCCGTCGCGGAAGCTGGCGCCGAGCTCCCCGTCGAGCCGTCCGAGGGCGGCGAGGAGCACCCGGGCCGCGTCGAGCGGTGCGAGGTCGCGGAGCGCACGCCAGACGAGCGCGTCGAGCCCGCGCGCATCGGCGAGGTCGCCCGCGTCGAACACGCGAGCCGCACGCGCGAGATCGGCGAGGTCGGAGGCCCCGCGGAGGTAGGCGTCGAGGTCGTGTCGCATCGGCGAGTCAGCGCCTCGATCGCGTACGTTCATGGTGCGTGCGACGGCGCGTCTCGCGCTCGCGGAAGCGCCGCATCGCGTGATCCAGTGAGTCGATCGCCGGCCTCGACAGGCGGACCGCGAGGCGCCACGGCAGCCCGGTACCACGCCGGAAGATCGACAACGAGGTGTGCAATCGTCCATCCGCGCCGCGAACGACCGTCTCGGCGGCTAGGGTGTTCGGCCCGAGGATCTCGAGCGGCGTCACGTCGAGCACTTCGACGAAGCCGAGCGCGTCGCGGAGCTCGCGCCGCTCCGCGTCGGACAGATCGAAGCCGTCCTCGGACTCCGCGCGCTCGAGGCGCACCGCGGTCATGCACGACCTCGGAGCTGGGCGTTGAGTCTCGCGATCGCCTGCGGCGTACCCCAGCGGGTCCGTCCGTCCGGCCAGCGGCGCCCGCCCTGCTCGACGCGACCCTCCGCGCGCAGCCGTGCGAGCGCCCGCCGCGTCGCGCTGAGCTGCGCGTCCGTCATCCGGCGCACGCCGTCCGGGTCGGGCTCGACCGCGTAGACCTCGGCGGCCAGCGTGAAGGCGTCGCGCGGATCGCCGGCCGCCTCGAGCGCCGCCATGACGGCCCGCTGGACGCGACCCGGCCCGCGGCTCACCGCCCCACCCGTAAGCGTAAGCGTTGCAGTCTGACGACTTCCGACACTTCGCAACGCTTACCCCGCCTCGCGCGGAGGGCGGGCCCGTCAACGTCGCGTGCGATCGTGCTCACGACAGCGCCCTCGCGTCGATCGCGGGCTCGTGCATGTGCCGCGGGATCCCGAGGCTCCACGCGGGCACGTCGTCCGGGGTCGCTGTACACCTCGAGTCGACGCCGGCCGACCATCGCCACGGGATCGCCGCGAAGGCCGCCCACTCTGCCCGGGTCCACTCGAACATCGGCGAGCAGGTGTCACGGCCCCAGATCGCCGCAACGAGCCGTGCTTGCTCGAGGCTCGCCGGGGCGCCCTCGATCCGGCCCTTGAGGCCGAGCATCCAGACGGCGACCCCGAGGGCCATCACGAGCACGTCCGGGTCGGTCACCATCTCGCGCTCGTCATCGAGCCAGACGAAGGCGTGCACCACGCGTCCGTCGCTCCGCGCGCGCAGCCGCTCGAGGCCCTCCGCGATCGTCGTCGGGCCCGCGTCGAGAAGGCCGGCGAAGTTGCGCACGAGCTGCGCGGCGTAGGCTCGCGCGTACGGCGCCGGGTTGTGCCAGCCCGGCGCGTCGAGGTGTCGCGTGCGGCTCATGTCGGCCTCGCGTCGTGCAAGTCGCCCTGCCGCAACGTGTCGTGCGTCCTCACGTCGCCGGCCCGAGGATCCTGGCCGAGATCAGCGGCCGGAGATCGCGGCCCATGATGTAGTTGAAGCACGAGTAGAAGTGGATGAAGCCGGGACGGCCCCCCTCGCGG
>JAYRVK010000872.1:0-2227 GCA_041918555.1 Sandaracinaceae bacterium | reverse complement strand
TCGAGATCCCGATCGACAAGCCCTCCTCGCGCAGCGTGCGCGCGATGGTGTGGAGGAGCGCGGGGCGGTCCTTGGTGAAGACGTCGATCACGGTGAAGCGTGCGGACGTGTCGTTGTCGACTTGGATCTCGGTCTTCACGTCGGGGCTCTTCTTCGCCCACGTCGGCTGCCGCAGGCGCTGCGCGAGGAGCGCCCGCGCCTCGACCTCGCCGGCCTGGAGCGCGGCGAGGTCCTTCTCGAGCCGCGCGAGCCGCGTCGCGTCGACCGCTTCGCCCTCGGCGCCGACCGACATGCGGCGCACGTGGAACACGTCGAAGGCCTCGGGCGCGCGGCCCTCGGGCTCGCGCGTGTAGACCTGCGCCGCGACGATCGAGAGGCGCTGCGCGGCGAGCGCGCACGCGACGTCGGCGAGGAGGCCGGCCCGGTCGTCGGTCACGATCACGAGCTCCGAGACCTCCGCGCTCGGGCCCGGACCGACCGCGACGTGGAGCGGCGCGCCTTTGCGATCCCGCGCGATGCGCGCGTGGGCGCGCACCACGTCGACGGGGTTCGCGAGGAGGTAGCGATCCGGCATCTGGCGTACGAACGCCTCGAGGACGCCCTGCTCGAAGTCGCCGACGAAGCCGACCTGGACCTCGTCGCGGATGGCGTCCGCGCGCTTGGCCGGGCCGCGGGTGTCGCCGCCCTCGAGCTCCGCGACGACCGCGAGGTAGCAGTCCTCGAGCATCCGCGACTTCCACGAGGTCATCGCGTTCGGGTTGGTCGTCGAGAGGTCCGAGACCGTGAGGAGGTAGAGATCGCGGAGCCGGTCGGGCGCGCCGACGTGCCGCGCGACCTCGCGGATCACCTCCGGATCGCTGGTGTCGCGGCGCGTCGCCCACTTGTAGAGGCTCAGGTGCTCCTCGACGAGCCACACCACGTGCGCGACGTCGACCGCCGAGAGCCCGAGGCGCTCGGCGATCGGTCTCGCCATCAAGGCGCCTTGACGCGCGTGATCCTTGCCGTGGGCCTTGCCGATGTCGTGCAGGAGGAGCCCGAGGAAGAGCGGGACCGGCCGCGGCAGCTCCGCGGCGAGGCGCGACGCGAGGGGCAGCTCGCTCGCGAGGTCGCCGCGCTTGATCGAGCGCAGCCGATCCACCGCGGCCACCGAGTGCACGTCGACCGTGTACACGTGGTAGACGTCGTGCTGCACGCGGCCGGTGACGGGCTCGAACTCGGGCACCATCGCGAGGAGCAGCCCGACCTCGTGGAGCTCCGCGAGGATCGAGTGCTGCCGCACCGGGGGCCGCGCGGTGCAGGTCAGCGCCGTGAGGAACATCTTGGCCGACGCGGGATCCGCGCGGAGCCGCTCGCACCACGCGGGCTCGCTCGCCGCGCGCACGATCGCGTCGCGCGCGTACGGATACGGCTTGAGCCGGCGCTTCGCGACGACGTCGTAGAAGCGGAGCGCGAGCGCGGGGTCCGTCGAGAGCTCGTCGGTGTTCTCGAACGTGACCTGCTCGTCGAAGAGGAGCAGGCCGGCGCCGAGCTCGGTCTTCTTGGCCGGCGCGCTGCGGCGCACGTCGCGCGCCCTCGCGACCATCCGCTCCGCGGCGCGCTCGACGGTGCGCGCGTGGCGGTAGTAGGCCTGCATGAACTGCTCGACCGCGAGGGTCACGCCCTCGACGAAGCCGAGCTGCGTCGCGGTCTCCTCCTGGTCCTCGAAGGTGAGGCGGTCCTGCCGGCGCCCGGCGCGCAGGTGCAGGAGGTTGCGCACGCGCCAGAGCATCTCGCGCGCGGCCGCGACCTCCTCGACCTCGCGGTGGAGGAGCGCGCCGTTGCGCACCAGCGACTCGGTGTCGGTGGCGCCCCAGCGCGCCTTGGCGGCCCAGCCCGCGATGTCGAGATCGCGCAGCCCGCCGCAGCCGAGCTTCACCTCGGGCTCGAGCAGGTAGAGCGAGCCTCCGTAGCGCTCGTGGCGCGCGAGCCGGTCCTCCTCGAGGCGCGCGAGGAAGCGCGCGAGGCCCGCGTCGAAGAGCCCGCGGCGCGCGCCCTTCTCGAGCTCGCCGAGGAGCGCCTTGTCGCCGGCGATGCGGCGCATGTCGAGGAGCGTGGTCGCGGTGCTCAGGTCCTCGCGCGCGAGCTCGAGCGTCTCGTCGATCCCGCGGACCACGTGGCCGACCTGGAGCCCGACGTCCCAGAGCGGATAGAGCAGGCCCTCGGCGAGCGCGGCGACGTGGCGGTCGCT
>JAYRVK010000871.1:0-23525 GCA_041918555.1 Sandaracinaceae bacterium | reverse complement strand
CGCTCGTCGTCGCGGGCGTGCCCGACTACCTCGACGCCGAGGCCCTCGGCGTGGAGCTCGTCGCCGCGCCGGGCGAGTGCCGCCCGACCGAGGGCCTGATCGCGATGCTCGAGCGCGCCGAGGGGCGGCGCGGGCAGCGCAAGCGCGAGACGGACGACGAGGGCGCCGAGATCGAGGATCTCCCGGACCTCTTCGAGGAGGACCCGGCGGGGACCTACGACGATCTGATCGAGACCGACGAGCTCCCGGAGGCGCGCGTCGCGGTGGGCGCCGGCGCGCCGCTCGACGGGGTCCCCCTCGTGGGGCTGCGCCAGCCGCTGCGCATCCGCGTCGCGGACCCGAGCGTCTCGCGCAGCACGCTCCTCCGGCTCGACGGCCCGGAGGGGGAGCCCGCGGGCGTGCGCGTCGACGTGGGCGAGGGCGCGGTGATCGTGCTGGCCTCCTCGAGCATGTTCCAGAACCGCGACCTCGCGACGCAGTCCGGCGGCGTCTTGTTCTCCCGGCTGGTGCGCGAGCACGCGGGGCGCGGCCCCGTCCTCTTCGACGAGTTCCACCTCGGGGTCGGGCAGCGCCGCTCGCTCATGCGGTACCTGCGCCAGACGGGCATCGGCCCCGTCGTATTGCAAGTCTTCTTGCTGATCGGGTTCGTGGTCTGGCGGCTCGGCGCGTCCTTCGGGTCGCCCACGCGCGACGCCCCCGAGGAGCCGGCGGGCACCGCGTCGTACGTGGAGGGCGTGGGGACGCTCTACGCGAAGGCCAAGGACCCGAGGGGCGCGGTGGAGATCCTCGTGCGGCGCGCGCTCGAGCGCATCGCGCGGCACCACCACCTGGCGAGCCGCGAGGCGGGCAAGCTCGCGGACGAGCTCGACGCGCGCAAGCGCAAGGAGGCCGCGGAGGCGGTGCGCGGGATCGCGCGGTGCGCGGCGGAGGACCCGGCGCGGGTCGGGCTCCCCAAGGTCGCGGCCCGCCTCGACGAGCTCACGCGGGCGGCGGTGGCGTGAGCCCGTCTGCGTGCGCGTGAGCGTGAACGCGCGCCGCCATCGCAGTAGACTCGGCCGACATGCAGGCCCCGGCTCGGCACCGCCACACCTACGAGGACTACCTGGCCCTCGAGCGCGCGGCCAACGTGAAGCACGAGTTCCTGGGCGGTGAGATCTATGCGATGGCGGGAGGAACGCGCGAGCACGCCGCGCTCGCCGCGAACGTGACGGCGGCGCTGAGCGCACAGCTCCGCGGCAAGCCCTGCCAGGCTCACAGCTCCGATCTCCGTGTGCGAGTGCTCGCCACGGGGCTCGCGACCTACCCCGACGTGACCGTCGTGTGCGGCCCCGCGGAGCTCGACCCCGAGGATCGCCACACGGTGGTGAGCCCGATTCTGCTGGTCGAGGTCACGAGCCCGAGCACCGAGGACTACGACCGCGGGGAGAAGCTCCAGCACTACCGACGGATCCCGAGCCTGCGCGAGGTCGTCGTCGTCTCGCACCGCGAGCGGTGCCTCGAAGTGTTCCGACGCGACGCGGCCGGCGACTGGCAGCGCAGCGAGGCGCGCGCGAGCCACGCGCTCGTGTTGGAGTCCGTCGGCGCGAGCCTCGAGGTCGACGACATCTACCGCGACGCGCTCTCCGGCGGGTGGCTCGCCTAGTTAGCGCGCCGACGGGTCCGTAGCAGCCGGGTGCGACGCCGTCGCCGTCGAGCGCCCGTTGGCGAGGGACCGGACCGGCCTCGCCTGTATCCTGGCCGTCGAGGAGACCCCGATGAGCAACGCGGACGACATGGCCTTCGAGTCGCCGATGGACCTTCGGCTCAAGGTCGTGGGCGTGATGTTGGAGCCGGCCTTGACGCTGGCGGGCATCCTGCGGCTCCCGCTCACGGACGTGACGCAGCTCGTGCGTACGACCTACGTGCGGATCGGCAAGCGCCGCGGCGCGAGCGTCCGCGCGCTCGCGAAGCGGTTCGGCGTCGCACCGAACACCATCCAGGCGATCGCGAACGTTCTGCGCGACCACGACTTACCCGACCAGTTCGGGGCGGCCGTCACGCGGCGGCGGATCATCGTGCAGCACCTCACCGAGCAGCCGGAGTCCGCCGCCGAGATCGTGCGCGCCCTCGACCCCTCGTCAAGCCCGGACGAGATGGACGAGGCGCTCGACCAGCTGCGGCAGGACGGCATGATCCACGTGGAGGGCGATGCGATCGGGCTCGCGAAGCACCATCTCTCGATCGCGCGCGGCGACCCGCTCCACCGGCTCGACTCGCTGCGGCAGATGACCGAGACCTTCTGCAAGGTCGTGTACCGAAGGTTCTTCAACCCGCCGAATCCCGGCGAGGCCTATGGGCGCGTGTTCACGTTCGCGTGTGCCCCCGAGGATCTCGTCGCCATCCGCGAGGACACCTACCTCCGGCTCTCGTCGGCAATCCGCGCCGCCGACGAGCGGGCGACGGCCAAGGGGAACGGGCGGATCTCGTCGGCGATGCTGGTGTTCGTCGAGGAGCCGGACGATCCGGTGTATATGGGTCGCAAGAGGAGTTGACGGGCCACGGCCTCAGGCGCTCATTCGACTCCCGTCTCCTCGAGATCCTCGCAATCAGCGACCGCCGCTTCCTCCGCGTCCACGTATCCATCACCGCTGGTATCGCACCGCTCGAATCGCGCCGCTCGAGCGTCGGGACCGTGGCGATAGATACGAATCTCCGAGATCGAGATGTCTTGCCAGCGAGTACCGGGCCAGACGGTGCGCACCACGAAGCGAACGCACCGACCTCGCGCGCCGAGGAGATCGATCTCGCGAGCGCGCTGATCGGAGCGGGCGAAGAGCACGCGTCTCTCGACGACGCGCTGTCGGTCCCTGAGCTCGACGGTGAAGTCTCGAAGGTGAGCGTTCGCCGTGAAGAGGTCCGTGCCGCGACGAGACCGGTGGTCGTAGCCGGTCGTGAGCCACACGGTCCCGATCGAGGTGAGCTCATCGAAGCATCCCTCGACGTAGTCCCCCGCGACCGCGTCGCGCACGGCCCACGCGGTCTGCATCCGACCATCGAAGGCGTTCCCAGCGGGGTAGCGCCCTTCGACCATGAGCTCGCGCGAAGCACGCGTCGTCGCGGGGAAGAGCTCGACGGGCGCCGCCACGAAGGGGTGTGCAGCGCCGTAGCAGTCCTCGTCATCCGCGCCGAGGCAGGGGTTCACGCCTTCCTCGATCCAATCCTCCGTTCGAGGGGCGGGATCGCCGTGGCTCGGCACCGGGTCGCTTGGGAGCCGGTCGCCGTCGGAGCGCGCACCTGCAGGAGCGGTCGAACTCCCCCTTTGGTCGTAGGACCGCGCCGCGAGCACGACGAGCACGGCGCTCCCGAGAGCGCCCAGAGCTCCGACGCCGAGCACGGCGACGACGTACGGGCTCGCTCGTGGAGCGCGGCGCGCCGGTGGCGGCAACGGCTGCGGGCCCGCGGTCGGCGGGCCCATCGCCGGAAGGACGATCGTGCGTGCGACTGGGCGCGCCCGGTCGGGCGGCTCGGGTGTCTTCGGCGCGAACGGCGTCGTCTCACCGGGCGTCGCGGGCGGCCCCCCCGGACCGGCGCGCGAGTCGATCAGGAAGGCGACGACCAACACGCCAAGGGCGACCACGGTGACGACCGCGCCGAGCCCGGCCGCGATCGGTCCGTACTTACGCGCCTGCAGGGCGACCCGGCATTCGTCCGGCATGGAGCCGAACACCGCCCCGAGGCCACACTCCATCCCGTGCTCTTCGAGGTAGAGATCGCCCTTGGCCGCAGCCATCAAGCCGACGAGAGAGACGACTACGCCCCCCATGGCCGCGAGGCCCGCCCCGGTCTTGATCAGCGTCGACATGACTTGCACTCCATACGGTGGGTCATGGTCCCCCCCTCCACGTCACCGCCTGATCCGAAGGCAGTAACTGCCTCGCGAGACCGCGCTCCCCGTGTCCACGACCGCCACGCACTCCGTGCCCGCAGGACACGCGCAGTACTCGGCGCCCGGGTCCGGACCCCCGCAGCGGCACGTGCAGTGGATCGCCGCCGCCTCCTCCGCCGGCCCCACGCAGTCCGCGCTCCTCGGATCGCAGCGGAGCGTCGGCGCGCCGCTGAAGCCCGACACCGCGCAGATCCCTCCGCCGCAGTCCGGGCTCCCCGGCGCGAGGTACACCTCGCGCGCGTCGAAACCCGCCTCGGGGCCGGCCGGGGCCCGGCACGGCTGCCCCGCGAAGCTCGCCTCGATCGAGCGCTCGGCCGCGCACGTCGGACTCGCGCAGGCGCCGAGGTGACACACGGTCCCTGCCGCGCAGTCACCGTCGATCGAGCAGCCGCCTGGCGCGATCGGCTGCAGGCACGAGAGCACGAGCTCGACGTCGGGCGGAGGCGTGGCCGCCGCCGTGAATGCGATCCTGCCTGCGAGGCCGAGCGCGCCGCAGGCCGCCTCGTCGTAGTACCAGCCGGCCGCCGCCGAGGCCGGATCGACGCGCTCGTAGCGGCACGCCTGCCGGCCGTCGGTCACACAGCAGCCCGCGGCGTCGTCCGGGCACCCGGGATGATCGAGAGGCTGCTCGCAGCGCGGCGCCCCGGGCAGCGCGGCACAGGAGACCGCGAGCGCGTCGATCTCGCACGCCGCGCCTCCGGCCTCGAGCGCGCGCGGCAAGCAGACGGGCGTGTCGATCGCGTCGAAGATTCGTCCCGCGATCACCCGCAGCGCGGGCCGCAGGTCCGCCTCGCAGAGGCTCTGCACCACCGTCTCGAGGGCGTACTCTTGGAGCGCGCGCGCGAGCTCCACGAGGCGGCGCGGCGGGAACGCGACGCCGCGCCCCGGCGCGCTGCACGAGGGCGTGAGGCGAGTGGCCATCGTCGGGTCGACGCGCTCGACCATGCGCGGGTCGGCGAGGAGCGGGTCGTAGCCTCCCGTGGCGGCGACACCGTTCAAGTCGGCGGGGACACCGGCGAGGACCGCGAAGACCGGTTCTTCATAGGCGAGCTCGCTCGCGTACCGGGCGATGCCGTGGACGGCGCTCGGGTAGAGGAAGCACCTCAAGTTGAGGTCGGCGGAGTAGGTCGACGACGAGCTGTCCATGATCTCCGGGTCGGCGATCGAGCAGTCGTCTTCATCGCTCACGACGAGGATCGCGAGGAGTGCGCCCGCGCGACGAAAGCCCGCGTTGGCGCCATCGCCGTGGCCGGTGCCCGCAAAGAACTCGATCGGGCCGGTCGAGGGCGTGAGCGCCTTGAGGATCGCTTCGAGGTGCTGCTCCCAGCCGCAGCCTCCCGTGCCGACGCTCGTCGCGCACGCAACCTGCTCCGCGGCTCGGGTGACGTCGTCGACTGTCGGGTCGAAGTCGAGGAAGGCCGGGTGCGTGGCCGCGCACCCGGGATGCGTCGCGCTCCCGCGTGTGAGCAGGACACCGTCGTCCCCGCGGCCCGCACAGGTCGGGAACGGCTCGACGGTCGCGCCCATGTCCGTCGTAATCACGCCCATCCGCAGATCGTCGACGGGCTGCGTGTCCGCGGCGCCATCGCCGTCCACGTCACCGCTCCCGAGGGCGCCGAGGAGCGTCGGAAGCGCCTCGGCGAGGCTGGCTTGCTCCTCGGTCATGGAATTCGAGTTGTCGATCACCAGCAAGAGATCGACGGTGCGGGCGCGCGGTCCGCGAATCCGCTGCGACACCGAGGCGATCGGGGCCCCCGCGGTCGGCGCGCCGAGGCACGCGCTGGACTCGCCGGAGCAAGCAAGCAGCGGGATCGCGACGAGACAGCAGGCGACCAACCCCGCAGCTCGTGTCCACATGTCTTGCATTCTTTCAGCCATGTGACTCAGGAGTCCCACTCGCACACGTAGCGCGCAGTGGACGAGCACCAGTAGTCGTCCCAGGGCCACGACGACCCGTACCAGAGGACGCCGCAGTCCTGATCGCCGCAGGCGCTCGAGGGCTGACCGGGATCCCAGCGCGTGTAGCCGATCGACTCGCCGGTCACCCACTGCCAGGTGCACGCCGGGCGATGGAGGCCGATCCAGCTCCGGCCGGTGACGAGGCCCGCGAGGAAGCTCTGCTCTCCGGCCGACGTGATGGTGACGAGGTGACCGCCGTAGCTCGCGCACGTGGAGCTCGCGCCGGACCAAGTCGTGTCGGTCGTGCAGACGGCGTAAGCGCGATTGGCGTAGCGGTAGCCAACGCACGAGGGTGGGACCGTCTGGCACGCGCCCCCGCGGCACACGTACCCCGCCGCGCAGCCCGTGCCGTTGTCGATGAAGCCATCGCAGTCGTCGTCGACCCCGTTGCAGGTGTCGGTTGGGGGCGTGCACGCGCCCCACGCGCAGCCGGGGCCACAGGAACGCCTGCCGATCGTCCCGCAAGTCGTGGTGCAGCTGCCGGTCGCGTATCGGAGGCACTCGAAGTCCTCGTCGCGGGCGCCGTCACAGTCGTCATCGACCCCGTTGCACGACTCCGCCGGCGGGGCGCAAGCGCCCCAGTCGCAGGCCGCGGTGCAGGCGCGCGTTCCGGTGGTGGCGCAGGACGTCGCGCAGCTCCCCGTCGCGCCGGGTCGACACGCGAAGCCGTCGTCGGGGATGCCGTCGCAGTCGTCATCGAGCCCGTTGCAGGCCTCGCCCGGCGGGAAGCAGAAGCCCCAAGTGCAGGTCGCGCTGCACTCACGCGACCCCATCGATCCGCAAGATGTGTTGCAGGTTCCGGCCGAGCCCCGAACACAGGCGAGCCCGTCGTCCGGCGCGCCGTCACAGTCGTCGTCGAGGCCGTTGCACGACTCGCCCGGCGCCGCACACGGGGTGAAGGCGCAGGTGGTGGGGTCGCACTCATACGAACCCATCGAGCCGCAGCGGGTCGTGCACGAGGCGGTCCCCGGGCCCGTGCACTCGAAGCCCTCGTCGGTCAGACCATCGCAGTCGTCGTCCCCGCCGTTGCAGCGCTCCGCGGCGCCGGGATGGACTTGGGGGTCGCCGACGAGGCAGTCGAGGGGCAGCGCGCACGAGAGCGCGTCCGGCACCGCGTCCGGTGATCCGTCGCCGTCGGCGTCGATCACGTCGTGCACGCAGCGGCGATCGGGCTCGCTGCACGTGTCGACGGTGCATCCGTCGCCGTCGGAGCAGTCGCGGGCGGAGCCGCCGCCGCATCCCGTCTCCGAGTCGCAGGTCGCGCCCAGGCCCGAGCAGAACCGCGCGTCGCACAGGGTGTCGTCCGGCGCGTAGACGCAGCCTCCGGCCGGGTCGCACAGGTCGCGCGTGCAGTCGACGCCGTCGTCGCACTCGTCGTCGCCGAGGCAGCTCGGCGCGGCGTCGGCGGCGCGGACTCCGGTGTCGCCGCCGCTGGCGTCGCGGAGGACGGTGGCCGCATCCGTGCCCACCGAGGCGTCTCGGCCGTCGGCCGCGTCCGGTGGCGCGTCATCGGCGCAGCCCGCGCTCAGCACGAGGAGGACCGCCGCGACCCCCATCGCAGCCTGAAAGCCGCCTCCGCGTCTCGTCGCCGTCCACATGGTTTGCACTCCTCCAGTCACTCCGAGCGGCGCCGAGCGCCGCCGATGACCGGCGGGTCCACGACGTGAAACTCCACACGGCGGTTGCGCGCGCGCGCCTCCTCGGTGCCGCTCAGGTCGATCGGTCGTGCCGAGCCGTGGAAGCCGAGCGTGAGGCGCGACTGCTCCACCCCGCGGGCGACCAGCGCCATCCCGACCGACTGCGCGCGGCGCCGAGACAGCTCCAGGTTGGCGTCTGGCTCGCCGATGTCGTCGGTGTGGCCCTCGATGCGCACGAGCCGGATGTACGCGTAGCCGGGGTCCAGCAAGATCCGGGAGACGGCGTCGAGCACAGGCTGCGACTCGGTCAGGACGTCGGCCGAGCCGGTGGCGAAGTGCACCTCGTGGCCGCGCCGCAGGACGATCTGGTTCCCGCTCAGCTCGACGGCCGCGGTCGCCTCGGGGCAGCCGTCGCCGTCGTCGACCCCGTTGAACGTCTCCGCCTCCGTGACGCAGCGGTCCCCGACGTCGGGTATCGAGTCCCCGTCGGAGTCCCGCGTGCGGCGCTCGTGCTCTCTTCGCTCCGCGTCGGCCATCGCGAGCCGGGCCGCCTCGGCCTCGCGCCTCGCCGCGACGAAGCGCTGGCGGGCCTCGACGAGGCGCGCGAGCTGGGGCGCGCACGGGCCGGGGGCGCGACCGAGCGCTGCGAGCGCCTCGTCCGCGCCGCGATCGAAGCCGGCGGGGTCGGCTCCGTTCGCTGCGGCGTGACGCGAGAGCGTGTCGAGCGTGAAGTACGCGCGCAGGAGGTGAGTCGCCCGCGCGACCCAGTTCTGGGCGCGGCGCGCGAGCTCGGCGAGGTAGCCCTCGAGGCCCGCGAGCTCGGCGCGCGCCGCGTCGTCGCGGCCCTCCCAGTACGCGAGCTGCGCGCGGTAGAAGCGAGCGTTTTGTGCGTGCTCGGAGCTCGGCGCGCGCGCCAGGACGGTCTCGAGCTCGCGGGCCGCGTTCCCGTCCGCACCCGTCCACGCGAACAGCATCCCCAGCCACACGCGCCCGCGCGCCTCGTCCGCCTTGACGAGCTCGAACAGCTCCGCCTCGGCGTCGGGGAAGCGGCACGCGAACATCAGCGCGAGCCCGCGCGTCTCGCGCGCGTCGTCGGACCAGGCCGGATCGCCGACGACCTCGGAAGCGACGCGATCGGCCTCGGGGTACTCGCCGAGCTCGAAGGCGACGCGCGCCAACAGCGCTCGCGCCTCGGCGCCTACGGGATCCGACGCCGGCACGGCGTCGTGCACGTCCGTGAGGCGCGTCCGAGCGGCGAGCCACTCCTCTGCCTCCAATTGCGCGCGCGCCTGCCGGAGCTGATCCGCGAACACTTGGCCCGCGACCCGCGACGGATCGATCGGAGGCGCGGACGAGCGGCAGCCCAGCGCGACGACCGCGAGCCCGCAGACCGCAAAGGTCGACGAGCGACTCACGGCGCACCCGCGCTCGCCACGTCCTGAGTCTGCTCGCGGATCACCCCTTGGCTCCGCAAGCTCTCTTGCTCTTGCGACAGGCGCTGGATGTTCGCGAGCTCCCGGCGCCACGAGTCGTGCCCCGGCCGCAAGGTGCAGGCGCGGGACAGATCGGCGAGCGCCGGGGCGAAGCGCCCCATGTAGCCGCGCGTGACGCCGCGGTTGTAGAGCGCCTCCGAGATTCGGTCGCGAAGGTTCTCGGGCACCGTGGACGTGGGGGACTCGTACTCCCCGATCACCTCGGAGAAGAGCCGCTCGGCGCCCGCGAGGTCGCTCGCGCGCACGAGCTCGAATCCGCGACCACAGCGATCGTCACCGCACCCTTCGTAAGCGACCACGACCTCGTCCTGCCAGGGTAGGATCACGCGCGCGAACTCCGCGGTGATCTCCTCGTTCAGACGCGCGAGCAGGCCGGCGCCGTCGAGCTCGGGCGGATGCTGTTGCTCGTTGGCGTACGGGCTCTCCATTCCGGTCGAAGAGATGCTGTCAGCGCGCCGGTATGTCTGGTCGAAGACAGCGGTGCCGTTCGACTGGGCGACGCGCAGGCGGACCGCGACGTTGGCCTCGCCGACGCGCCGGAGGTACGCGCATGCGTACGAGACCGTGCGGTAAGTCGCTTGACCCTGCGCGTTCGTCCCCGTCCGCTCCTGGCGCTGGCAGGTCGTGTCGTTGCGCTCCATCCGCTCGTCGAAGCGCTGGTCGACGACCTCCCCATCGATGACGAGACCCGCGCCGCCGCGCACGAGGCGAATGCTCGGGTTCAGGCTGCGCGTGATGCGCTGCTCGAGGCCGCGCTGGATCTGCGCCGCCGCCCCATCGGAGCCCGAGAGACCGAGCACCTGATAGGTGTTGCCCGCCGACGAAGCGTCCAGCATCGCCGGCCGCGTGACCATGATGTGCGCGCGCGAGCCGCAGCCCGCGGCGATGAGCAGCCCCACGACGGAGCACCACGACGAGTACTTCATCATCATCCCTCCCGAGGACGACGGTGCCGCCAGGGCGCGCGCAAGTGCGCAGCGAGTTGCAGCGCGGAGCGCGCGATCGTCGCAGCCGGTTGCGACGTCACCGTCGCCACTCCGTCGCAGTTACCTACGACACGGATTGCGTGTCGCAGCGACTTGCCGCTTGCGTGTGCGCCCAGTCAAGCACGGGTCGCGCACGACGACTTGTCGCTGGACGCTCGCGCCGTCCCGCGGCGATCCTGCGGCCATGCACGGGACGTGGGGGAGGTGCAGCAGGGCGCTGGCCATGTCGAGCTTGCTCGTCGCCTGCGCCGCGCCGCGGTGCGGCGAGCGCGGTCGCGACGTCACGGCGAACGATGGCCTTCGGTACTGCGTCACGGAGGCGCGCGCGGTGATCGAGGGCGGGATCAGCTGCCCGCCGGAGCTACCCGAGCTGCTCCGGCTCGAGGGCGGCGTGGTGTGCGCGGCCATGGGGACTCGCCCCGAGGAGCTCCCTCCGGAGGTCTGCGCGATGCTCGGGGGCTGCGAGCCGATCCCACCGGACCCCGCGACGGACGCTGGAGCGGCCGACGCGGCCCAGGACGACGGCGGCGTCGCGAGCGGGACGTGGACTCTCATCGCCGCGACAGAGCCGGGGCGCGCCAAGGCGGCTTGCGTCGTACACGAGGGGGAGCTCGTGGCGTTCGGCGGTTGGTCGGGCGCGTCGACGACGGTGGCGCGAGTGACGGGAGCGGCGCAGGCGTGGTCGCCCGCGACGGGGTGGCGCGAGCTCCCACTCGTGGGCCGCCTCACGGCGCGCAACGACTCGGCGGTCGTCTCGTTCGACGCAGGCGGCGGAGGAGTGCTCGTGTTCGGCGGGGACGATGGGGAGGGCTCCCTCAGCGACGGCGCGCTGCTCACGGCGGGTGCGTGGCGTCGACTCCCGAGCGCGGGCGCGCCGAGCCCCCGACGCGCGATGGTCGCCGCCTGGACGGGCGCCGAGGTCTTGCTCCACGGCGGAGCCGGGCCCGGGCCGCTCGGGGACGGGGCCGCGTACGACCCGATCACGAACGTCTTTCGCCCCCTCGCCGCCACCGGCGCGCCGAGCCCGCGCTACGGGCACGGCGGCGCGTGGACCGGGCGCGAGCTCGTGGTGTTCGGCGGCCAGTCGACGACGGGAGTCCTCGGAGACGGCGCCGCCTACGACCCGGTGCTCGATCGCTGGCGACCGCTCGCGGCGTTCGACGCGCCCGAGGCGAGACGCGGGCACTGGGTCGCGTGGACGGGATCGTCCGTGCTGGTCTGGGGCGGCCTCGCCGCCGATGGCCGGACTCTCCACGACGGCGCGCTCTACGACCCGGCCCTGGACACCTGGCGGCCGATGGCCGAACCGCCGCTCGAGGATCTACCGGCGCTCGAGGAGCCTGCCGCGGGATGGGACGGCGCTCGCTTCATCGTCTGGGGTGAGCGCGACCGCTCGAACGACGAGGCGGTCGGTGTTGCCTACGATCCCGCGAGCGACGTCTGGGGACCGCTCACGGACGTGGGGGCACCGAGCCCACGGCGCTCCGCGTGCCTCACGAGCGGACCGGATGGGTTGTACGTGTTCGGTGGGATCGCGGGCACGGGCTACTTGGGAGACGGAGCGATCCTTGCGCACTGAGCGACTGCAACTGCTGGCATTGATTCTCGTGGCGTGTGGTGAGCCGTCATCCTGCCCGGGCACGTTGGTGACGGCGGATGGTGGGACGTACTGCGTCGTCCCGACCGACGCGGGCCCCGACGCCTCGATCGAGCGCTGCGACGACGACTTCTCCGGAGTGCGCTCCCGCGTCGAGGTCGCAGGCGACGGTCGAACGACCGCCGTGCTCGCCCGCACTCCGCTCGGCACCACGATGTGGAGCAACGCCGGGACGGATCTCCTCGTGCGCGGCGACGCGCTCTTGTGGATGGAGACGCACGACGCCTGCGGAATGCAGGAGGGGCGGACGTGGTGGGGGCTCGCGACGCACCGATTCGTCGATGATGGGTCCGGACACGCGACCGATGCGACCATGACGTGTGAGCCGGAGACGTTCCCCTTGACTACGCAAGACGCCTTGCGGCTTGGATCGGGGCTCATCCTCACGTGCGGGACGGGGCACCATCCCAGCCAGTTTCTCTCGTGCGGGACGATCGACGAGCCGGGGAGCTTCTCCGAAGTCGCCTACGTCGAACATCCGCGGGTGGGTCGCCTCGGCCACCACGGAGACGGCGCGGTGCTCCATCACCAGCACGTCGAGACGGGCGCGCGAGCCGCGATCCTGTTCGACGCCTCCGGGCGGCGCGCCGGGGAGCGCGCGCTCGAAGGGCCCGGCGAGCCCGGCGGGCCCGCGTGGGTCGAGGCGATCGGCGACGAGCTGTGGAGCGCGTACGCGGGGCGCGTCGAGCGGGACTCCCTCGCGCCCCTCACGACGCCTGGCGCGATGCGCCCACCGCCGATCCCGTTCGAGGGCTTCGAGGTGGGCGCGGCGGTGGAGCCCGCGGGGGAGGCCGTGGTCCTGCCCGACGGTATGTCCTTCCTCCTGCGCGAGCTCGGAGAAGACGTCGCCCGCGTCTACCTCGCGCGGGCCTCGATCGACGGCGCGCTCGACGCGCGGCTCGTCGACGTCGGATCCATACCGTCGCGACTCGCGCGGTGGGGCACTGGTTACCTGATCCTCGTGCGAGTACCCGACGAGGGCGTGCGCCTGCTCCGCGTCGACTGCGCCGGTCGGCTGCTCGAGGCTCCGATCGCCGTGGTCGACGGCGGCGCGTACGTGGCGCGCGCCCTCGCGGTGCGCGAGGACGTCGGACGCGCGTGGGTCGTGGTCTCGAACGTCGACGCGACGACCTATCACCACGAGGCGATCTCTCTGGCGGTCCCGCCGCCCTGACCGACTCGACAAGCCCGGGGCACGCCGGTAGAACCGCCGCACTCGAATGGAGCACGTCGAAGAGCTCAAGTCGTTGCGCGACGCGATCCATCGCGAGGTGCACAAGGTCATCGTCGGGCAGGACGAGACGATCGAGGAGATGCTCGTCTCGCTCCTCGCGCAGGGGCACGTGCTCCTGGAGGGCGTGCCGGGCACCGCGAAGACGCTGATGGTCCGCGTGCTCGCGGCCGCGATCGATCTGGAGTTCGGGCGCGTGCAGTTCACGCCCGACTTGATGCCGAGCGACATCCTCGGGACCAACGTGTTCGACTTCAAGTCGAGCGCGTTCCGGCTCACCAAGGGGCCGATCTTCACCGAGCTACTCCTGGCCGACGAGATCAACCGCGCGCCCGCCAAGACGCAGAGCGCCTTGCTCGAGGCGATGCAGGAGCGGCAGGTCTCGATCGACGGCGAGCGCCACGTGCTCAGCCCGAACTTCACGGTGTTCGCGACGCAGAACCCCGTCGAGCAGGAGGGCACCTACCCGCTCCCCGAGGCGCAGCTCGATCGGTTCCTGATGAAGATCCAGGTCGGCTACCCGAGCGCCGAGGAGGAGGACCGCATCCTCGCGATGGCGGGGATCGGCGTGGGCTCGGTCGACGTCGAGACCGCCGGGATCGTGCCCGTCGCGTCGGCGGAGCAGCTCGCGCGCGTGCGCGACCTCGCCGACGTGGTGCGGGTCGAGGACTCGGTGCGCGGATACATCCGCGACCTGATGCGCGCGACGCGCGAGACGCCGATGATCCTCCTCGGCGCGGGCCCGCGCGCGGGGGTGCACCTGCTCGTCGCGTCGCGGTGGTTCGCCGCGCTCGAGGGGCGCACGTTCGTGACGCCCGACGACGTGCAGCGCGCGGCGCACCCGGTCATCTGCCACCGCCTCGTGCTCGCGCCCGAGGTGGAGCTCGACGGGCTCGGCGCCGCGGAGGTCCTCGACCGCGTGTCGTCGACCGTCGAGGTGCCGCGGTGAGCGAGGGGCCCGACGACGACGACGGGCCCGAAGCGCGCGAGGCCACGACCAAGCTCGTCCCGGGGAGCCGGCTCGCGGCGCTGGCGGCCGGGGGGCTCCCGCTGGCGCTGTTCGACGGAGGCACCGGCCTCGGCCTCGGCGCGGCCGTGCTGTACGACGCGGCGCTGGTCGCGGGCGCGGCGCTCGAGGCGCGCGGGCTCGCGCGCCGCGCGCCGGACGTCGAGCGCAAGATGGACGCGCGGCTCGTCGTCGGGATCGAGAACCGGATCGCGATCCGGCTGCGCAACCCGAGCCCGCGGCCGATCCGCGTCACGGTGCGCGACGATCTGCCGGCCGGCTGGGAGGCGGACCCGCCCGAGCTCTCCGTCGAGCTCCCGGGGCACGCGCGGCGCGAGGTCGCGTACACGGTCGTCCCGCCCAAGCGCGGGCGCTTCCGCTTCGGCAGCCTGCACCTCAAGCTCGAGGGGATCGCGCGGCTCGGCGCGTCGGTCGTGACGGTGCCGGCCGCCGCCGACGCGCGCGTGTTCCCCAACGTGCTCGGCCCGCGGCGCTACGAGCTCGCGGCGCGCCTCGGGGATCTCGCGGCGGAGGGCTTCCGCACGATCCGCCAGAGCGGCGGGGGGGGGGAGTTCGAGCAGCTCCGCGAGTACGTGGCGGGCGACGCGTACCGAGACCTCGACTGGAAGTCGACGGCCAAGCGCCAGCGCCCGGTGACGCGCGTCTTCGAGCAGGAGCGCTCGCAGACGGTGATCCTCGCGATCGACGCGGGGCGCATGATGGCGACGCGGCTCGGGCGGATCACGAAGCTCGATCACGCGATCAACGCGGCGCTCCTGCTCGCGTGGGTCGCGCTGCGCAAGGGCGACCGGGTGGGGCTCGTCGTGTTCGCGGATCAAGTGCAGCACTTCGTCGCGCCGGGCCGCGGGCAGGGGCAGTACCGCAAGCTCCTCGACGCGCTGTACGCGATCGAGGCGTCGGAGACGTTCGTCGACTTCCGCCGGCTCGTGGAGTTCGTGCAGGTGCGGCAGCGCAAGCGGGCGCTCCTCGTGATGTTCAGCGACCTCCTCGACGAGGCCCACGCGATGCCGCTGGCCGAGCACGCCGCGCTCTTGCGGCGCAAGCACCTCGCGGTGTGCGTCACGATGCACGATCCGGTCGCGGAGACCCTCGCGGACGCCCCGGTCGACGACGCGAAGGCCGCGTACATGCGCGCGGCCGCGGCCGACCTCCTCGCCGAGCGCGAGCACGTGAAGGCGCACCTCGACAAGAGCGGCGTCCGCCTCGTCGAGGCCCCCCCGGGCGAGCTCGCCGTCGCCACCGTGAACCGCTACCTCGAGATCAAGGCCCGGCGGAGCTTGTAGGGGCTGGGAGGGTCCGAGCTTCGCAGTCTCTCGGAGGCATCCTCGGCTCGAGGAGCCGGCGCGTGCGCACGTCGTCGGCGCGGGTGTAGGCTCGAACGGCGGAGGGCGGAGAACGTGAGCGACCGGACACTGCACGTGGGGCTCGCGATCATGGCAGCCGCGCTCCTCGCCGGCTGTGCGCTCCCCACCGACGTGGGGGGGGGGGGATCGGCGCTCGTCGGCGGCGATCGTGACTTGGGCGCCGACGCACGTGAGCAAGAGGAGCTCGACGCGGCGGTGCTGCTGGGCGACCCCGCGCGGCGCGATGGGGGCTGCATCGGCGTCCTGATCACGCCGCGTGTGATCCTCACGGCCTGGCACTGCGTGGGCGACCTCTCGATGTCGAGGCCCCGCGCGAACTTCGGGCAGTCCTTCCCGGCGACGCCGGCGCTCAACGTCGCGACCGTCGCGTGCGAGCCGTTCCCGGGGGCCCGAGACGACGGAGTCACGCCTACCTGCCGCGATGCCCCGTTCGACGTAGCGAGGCGCCTGGTCCTCCCCGGCTTTCGTGCCCCCTTCGACCTCGCCGTCGTCGTCCTCGACCAGCGCGTGGACGCCGCAAATCGTGTGGACGGTCCCCGCGCGCGGCCGATGGCGGTGGCGACGGAGGACCCGGGGGGCAGTCCCTCGGGATGGCGAGGCGAGCTCGTCCGCCTCGTGGGTCAGGGGTACCCGATCGGTACGCGCGGTCCCGTCCAACGGGTGACCACGAGCCCGCGCGCGATCCTCGGGCTCGACGGCGTCGACGACAGCCACTTCCTGATGGCGCACGACCCGCCGCCCGGCGGGGTCGGCGGCGACGTCGGGGACTCGGGCGGTCCTTGGATCTGGCAGCCGCCGGGCGAGCCGCCTCGCGTCGTCTCGGTGTTCAACCAGGATCCGCGGCTCACGCACCCCGAGGTCCGCGAGTGGCTCCGCGCGCTCGTCTCGCCGAGCGCGCCCGGGGAGGGCTTCATCGGGCGCGTCTTCGTCGGGCCGAGCGACGTGCCGTCGACCGACAACGCGGAAGAGACCCGCACGGCCGCGCACGCGCTGCTCGACCCGGACGGCGACGGTCTCGTCGGCGCGCACGACAACTGCCTCGAGGTCGCGAACGTCGAGCAGCACGACGCGAACCTCGACGGCGTCGGCGACGCGTGCGACCGCGACAGCGACGGCGTCGCCGACGGAGACGACAACTGCGCGGACGACTTCAACCCCGACCAGGAGGACTGCGACGAGGACGAAATCGGGGACGCGTGCGAGACCGACAGCGATCTCGATGGCATCCCCGACGAGTGTGACGACTGCGACGCGGTCTTCAATCGTGTTCAGGGGCTCGACTGCAACGCCGACGCGGTCGCGGCGCTGAACCGAGGGCGCGCCGAGCTCGGCATGGACCCGGTTCCCGTCCGCGGCGACGCGTGTGATCCGATCCCGTGCGGCGACACGCGCCTCCTCGACGACTCCGTCGCCCGACCCACCGGGACGCGCTTCACGATGGATCGCGTCGAGGTCGATGCGCGGGCGGAGACGCCCGCGGCGTTCCCCCTCGCGGCGAGGACCGTGTTCCGGTTCTGCCAATGCCGGATCGGCCTTCTCCAAGACACGAACGGGGACGACGTCGATGATGTCTTCATTCAGACCGAGGTCGTTGGCGACGATCCACGCTCGCGCGAGTCGTGCGAACTCGACGACAACGGGGGTTGCTCGCTCAACGCGATCGGCAACATCCAGGACCCGACCGATCCCGGGGCCGCCGTGGAGCTCGCGACGTGGCGCTGGACCACCCACCGTGGGCTCGACCCCGTCGCGGACGGAATGCCCCGCTGCCCGGTCCCCAACGTGCCGCGGGGACCGTTCTGCGTGGACTCGGGGCGGACGGCGCTCGCGCCGGAGTACCCGACGACCTACGCTCGCTACCGCGACGGGGACGGGTTCGTCGCGGACCGCTACGGGCGCTGGCTCCTCCACGAGGAGGACGTCCCCCGCTGGACCGCGGCCGGCGTAGGCGACCCGCTGCGGGACACGATCGGCGTCGGACCGGGTCTCCGCGGCGCGGTGTCCGGCGTACTGTGGACGCACACGCCGGGACCGTCGGCCGCGCCGAGCCCGGACTACCCGTTCTTCGCGACCCCGCTGGTGCGCGAGCAGGCGAGCCACTACTGGAGCGGCCGCGCGCTCGCGCCGTTCGACGTGCCGCGCCCCGAGCCGTGCTTCGTGCCGTTCTTGCCGTTCCTCGGGACCGACCTCTCGTGTCCGTTCTGTCCGTACCGATTCCCGCAGCCCGCGATCGGGTTCCGCGCGCTCGCCGGGTGCCTCCCGGATCTTCGCTTCCCCGGCCTCTTCGTGGGCAACGCGCGGATCGATCCGGGGGACGCGCTCGATCTGCCGGGCCTCGAGCTCTTCGCCGGGGACGCCGGTCCCTGGCTCGCGGTGTCGGAACCCGGCGCGTGGCTCCCGCGGGACGGCCTGCGCTACGTCAAGCTCACTTCCGGAGTCCAGATCGACCGCGTGATCGTCGAGCGCGCCGGGGTCTTCGAGGACCCCCAGGCGTGCGCTCCAGGCCAGTGCAACCCGATGCCCGCGACGTTCCTCGCGACCGAGGCCCTCCCGCTGCCCGAGCCCCGCCGCGGTGGGGCGAGCGTCGTCTCTGCGCTTCGAGGCGAGCTCTGGGTCATCGGCGGAGAGTCAACGGCCGATGGGCGGGCGCTCGACGAGGTCTGGGCGTACGAGATCGCCAGCGGGGCCTGGGAACTCCTGCCCCCCGGGGCGCGTCCGATCCTGGGACAGGTGCACGCCGCGACCTACTCGCCGGCCGACGACGCGCTGTGGGTCCTCGACGAGGTCCCGCCCGACCCGCGGGAGCGCGGCGGACAGTCTCGGGCGCGGCTGCTCCGACTCGATCCCACGGTCGGGAGCGGTGAGGTCGTCGCGCACTGGCCGCGCAGCCCTCGCCCCGCCTACGACCGCTTCACGATCGCCGCCGACGAGGCGGGGCTCCTCTACGTCGTTGGTTGGCGCGACGGGGCGGCGCACCACGTCGTCGTTCGGCTGCGCGCCACCTCGGGTCGAGCCGACGCGCTGGGTTGGTCCATGGCCTCCGGCGAGCCCATCGCCTCGACCGTGCGAGCGACCGATCGGGGTCTCGGCGTCTATGTGCGGCGCGGCGCGCGCGTCGACGCTGTCGGCCACTCGGCCCGCGAGCTGCGGCCCGGTGGTGCCGACCGATGCTTCTGAGCCGAGGCGCCTGCCTCGCGTCGCTCCTCGTGGGCTGCCAGGCCTGCGTGGAGGCGGCGGGAGACGCGGGGCTACTCGACGCGGGATGGGATGCTGGCCACGACGCGGGGATCGACGCCGGGTACGACGCGGGGCGAGACGCCGGCCGCGACGCAGGGACCGCGGGCTGGACGAGGCTCCCCGGCCTCCCCGACGAGTGCGCCATCGAACGCGCCGAGCACCCGGAGGTGCTCTTCCGACCCGAGTGGGCGCCCTGCGCAGAGCAGCCGGTCGGATGTCTCCGCGAGGTGCCCCGTCACGCGGTGCGCACCGAGGTCGGATGGCACGACGGGGCGCGAGGCTTCGTCGCGCTCGGAAGCTCGATCGTGGATCTGGACCGCGGGACCATCGCCGCGTGGCGTGCGCCTCCTCAATTCGACGACCCCTGGGTGTGTAGCGTTCACGCGATTGGGATCGGTGACGGGTACGGGGCGATGTATGCCAACTTCCACCACTTCGGCGCGGAGGAGCGCAGCCTCGATCACGTCTATCACGCACCCCTCGACGAAATCGGTGCGATCATGGAGCCGGTCGCGGTGATCGCTCCAGGTTTCTCGTCGACCCCCCAGCATCTGGCGGTCTCACGCTCGCTGGTCGCGGCCGAGATGCAGCCCGTAGGAGCCACGGTGCTCTTCGCACGCGGTCGGTGGATGGCCAGCTCCGCGGAGCCCGTGGTCGGGATCCCGCAGCACGTCGACGTGGTTGGTGACTACGCCTTCTGGGAAGACTGGGGATCGACCGTCCGGATCGCCATCGGTGCCCTCGACCGCGCGCCCGTGTTCCTCCGCGATATCGCGCCCGGGCGGACTCGCTCGTTCCACACGGATGGCGTCGACCTCGCGTGGGTCGAGATCTTCGACGAGCCGCCTTCGCTCGAGCTAGTGACGGCACCAGTGGTGTTCGAACCCAGCGAGCTCGCGCCGCGCCGGCTCGGACCCATCGAGAGCATCCAGCTCACCGGCATGGGCGGGGGCTGGTACGCGCGCGTCATCGCCGATCCGGAGCGGGTGGTGCTCACCGAGCTCGCGAGCGGCCGCACGAAGACCTGGCGTGCTCCCGAGGGCGAGCTGCTGAGCCCACGCGCACCGGTCTACGTGACCGCCACCGAGGTGCTTCTCTGGGCGCGGCTACGGGACGCCACGCAGTACTGGGTCCGCATCGACCCGCGCGTTCTCCCGTGGGACTGATCGGGTGAGGAGCTGGAGCCGTCCTTCCCTCGCACGCATCGCCGCCCCTCACCCTTCTCCCGATGCGATGCGACCGTCGCCGTGGACGCCGGCCGTATGTGGGTCGGGACGCGGCTATCGATGCCGCAAACCCGGCCTGGATGCGGGCGAGAGCTCGGACCGTCACTCGGTGTACGCTGTAGCCGTGCGACCGACTCTCCTCGCGCTCGTGGGCCTCGCCGGTTGCGCGGCGGCGCCGCCGCCGTCCGTCGCGCGGGTGGACTCGGCGTCGCTCGTCGCGTGGGCCTGCGACGACGCAGCCGACGCGACGCCGGCGTCGATCGCGGTGCTTCGCACGCGCTTCGAGACCGTGCGGGTCGCGGCGGCGCCGGCGCGGCCGACGTGGCCCGTCGCGCGCGGGCCGCGGATCGACGTGCGCTTCGAGCGCGCGCGGCTCGGGAGCGCGCTGCGCCTGCTCGCCGACGCGGCCGACGTCGGGATCGTGCTCGGTGAGGGGCTCGAGCGCGAGATCAGCGCCGACCTCCGGCGCGTGCGGCCGCTCGAGGCGATGCACGCGCTCGCGGAGGCGCACCACGTGGAGCTACGCATCGTCGGACGGACGGTGATCGCACGACGGAGGAACGGGACATGAGCTCGATCGAGCCGCTCGAGGAGGACGCGCTCAAGCTCGCGCTCGCCGCGCTGCCAGGCTGGAAGCTGGACGGCGGCAAGCTCCGCAAGCGCTTCGTGCTCGGGAGCTTCAAGGAGGCGATGGCCTTCCTCGTCCGCCTCTCCTACGAGGCCGAGGCGCTGAACCATCACCCGGAGATCCACAACGTCTACAAGACCGTGGAGCTCGCCCTCACCACGCACGACGCGGGGAACAAGGTGACGGTGAAGGACGTCGAGCTCGCCGCGGCGATCGAGAGTCTCTTCTGAGGCCGGCGCTGCGCGCCGACCCGCGCTCGATTCTGCTCTGCGGCCGATCACTCGGGGTGGATCGTCGCGACGAGCGCGTCGAAGGCCTCGCGGCTCGCCTCGACGCCCGCGGCCGGGCCGAGGAGCTTGAAGAACACGAGGCCCCGAGGGCCCTCGACGATCGCGCCGAGCATGCGCGTGCCGGGCCGCGGCGGGCCCGTCGGGCCCATCCCCTGCCGGCCGACGAACGTGCCGGACACGTCGAGGATCGTCACGGGCAGGTCCTGGATCTCGCGCCGCTCCGTCGCGCGGGACTCGACCGGATCGAACTGGCCGACCCAGCGCTCCACGTTCGCGTCGACGTCGCCGCCGCCGCCGACGTCCGGATCGAAGTGCGAGATCGTGAGCTCCACCCCCGCGACGCCGCGCACCGTGTACTGGGCGTCGCGCATGTCGTTCGACGGACGGCCCCACACGAGCGGCTCCTCCGCGGTCCAGCCGACCCCGCCCGCCACGGGCTGGAACTCGGGCGCCGCGGCCTCGCCTTCGTCCGCCGCGGCCCGGGCGCTGCCCCCACCGGACGCGCGCTCCTCGCACGAGCACCCAGCCGCGAGGAGGATCGCAAGCGAAGTTGTCGCGGCGAGCCTCACAGCGCGAGCACCCCGGCCGCGGCCTCCATCAGCGCGACGCGGCCCTTGGTCACCGCGCTCGAGCCGTCGATCAGCGCGGCGGTCTCCTCGAGCACGCGCGCGATCGGGAAGAGCACGACGCCGTGGTCGACGGTCTTCTCGCCGCCCGCCACCGGCGGCTGCCACGCCGTCATCACGTCGGTCTTGCCGTCGAGGATCGCGCGCACCGCCGCGTGCCCGAAGCGGTTCGCGACCATGCGATCGAGGAACGACGGATTGCCGCCGCGCACGAGGTGCCCGAGCACCGTCGCGCGGATCGACACGTCGCCGAGCTCGTCGCCGATCGCCTCGGTCACCAGCCGCACGAGCTTGGTGCAGGGGATCTCCACGCCCTCGGCCTTGAGGATGAGGACGCGTTGCTTGCCGCGGTCGTCCGAGAACGCGCGCCGCAGCAGCGCGACCACGTCTTGGACGATGCTCTCCTCGCTGCGGCCCTGCTCGCGGAACAGCGCCGCGTCGGCGCCCGCGGCGATCGCGCCGGCCATGCAGAGGTAGCCGCTCTGCCGGCCCATCACCTCGACCACGAACGCGCGCCGGTGCGAGCGCGCCGTGTCGCTGATGCGATCGCACGCGTCGACGATCGTGTTCAGCGCGCTGTCGACGCCGATCGCGGTGTTGGTACAGCCGATGTCGTGATCGATGGACGCGGGCACGCCCACGACCTGGCAGCCGTGCTCGGTCACGAGCGCGTGCGCGCCGGTCAGCGAGCCGTTGCCCCCGATCACGATCAGCCCGTCGAGGTTCGCCTTCAGCGCGGCCGCCGCCTTCGCGCGACCCTCGGCCTCGTAGAACGCCTTGCAGCGCGCGGTGCCGAGGAACGCGCCCCCCAGGCTCGCCGACTGCTCGACCTCGAGCGTCGGCGTGAGCCCGCTCGCGGTGCGCCGCGTGAGCTCGCGGAAGCGCCCGTCGAGCAGGCCCTGGTAGCCGCGCTCGACGCCGAGCACGGGGACGCCCCGCCCGGCCGCCACGCGCGCGACCGCGTGCACCGCGGCGTTCATCCCGGGCGCGTCGCCGCCCGACATCAAGACGCCGATGGCCACGCCTACTCCTCCTCGTCCCTCGTCTTCTCGTCGTCGGACTCGTCGCCGAGGTCCGGCTCCTGCTCGATCTCCTCGATGAAGCGGCGCAGGAGCCCCTCGACCATCAGGTCGCGCTCGTCGGCGTCGATGCCGCCGTCCACGAACTTCCCGCGCACCTGCTGGTGCTTGACCCGGTATTGCCCGATGATCGCCTTGTAGCGGTCCTGCTGGGCCCAGATCTTCCGGTGGTTGCGCGCGTAGAGCGCGCCCAGCGAGGCGACGCTCGCAGCGGTGAGGATGAGCCCGACGGGGCCGCCCAGGACGAGCCGCAGGATCACCACGACCGCCGCCGCCCCCGCCGCGCCGGTCAGCACCTTCTTGCCGGTCCCGGGCTGGCGCACCTCGTCCCACGCCACCTCCCACGCCTCGCGCGACGCGAGGAGCAAGGAAATGAAATTGACGCGGCTCCCCCCCTTCTCCCAGTACGTCTTGATCGCGGCCTTCAAGAACCCGTCGTACGACTTGTACGCGTCCTCGAGATCGATCTTCGTGTCGTCCGACATGGCGGCAACGTACCCGATCCGCCGCGGTCGCGCCCACCCTCGTCGGCGTTATCCTCCCGTGCGTGAGGACGACCCTCGGGCTCCCGGCAGTGCTGTGGCTCGTCGCCGGCGTCGCCGCCGCGCAGGCGCCGCCGTGCGGCTCGATCGACGCATGCCGCGACGCGCTCGCGCGCGGGCAGTACGAGACCGCGCAGGCGGGGCTCGCGCCGCTCGCGCGCCGGCCCGCCACGCGCATCGCGGCGACGCTCCTGCTCGGGCGCGCCCACCTCGAGACCGGTCGCTACGCCGACGCCGCGCAGATCGCGCGACCCCTCGCGGGCGCGGGCACGGCGCACGTCCCCGCGACGACGCTGCTCGGCGAGGCGGAGCTCGCGCAGGGGCGGCTCGACGAGGCGCAGGCGGCGCTCACGGCGGCCGGGAGCGATCCCGCCGGGCACCGCGCGCGCGTGCTGCTCGGCCGGCTCTTGATCCGCCGCGGCCGCCCCGCCGAGGCGCGCGCGCCGCTCATGGCGCTGGTCCAGGCCTACAACGACGGCTCCATCCCCGAGGGCGACGGCGAGGGCCTCGCGTACGTGGCGATGGCCGCCCACCTGCTCGACAGCCCGCACGACGCGAACGACGCGTTCCAGGAGGCGACCCGCGCGGACCCGCGGCGCGTCGAGACCCAGCTCGAGT
>JAYRVK010000870.1:0-5847 GCA_041918555.1 Sandaracinaceae bacterium | reverse complement strand
CGGTGCTCAGGATCGCGATCGGGACGAGCGGCGGGAAGAACCAGAGCGCGGCCCACGCGGCGACCGGTGCCCGCTCGCGCGCGCGGAGCGCCGCCAGGATCACCAGCAGCACGACGACGGCGCCGAGCCCGAGCTGCCAAGCCGCGAGGTCCGCGTACTCGTCGCGGAGCGAGCGCAGGTAGGGGCGGGCGGGCGCCGCCGCCTGCTGCACCGCGTCCGCGAGCAGCCACGGCAGGCGTCGCGCCGCCTCGCCGAGCATCTGCGCGTCGCGGTGGGTGCGCATTCCGTCGAGCACCGCCACGCGCGCGGCCAGGTACGCGAGCGCGGCGAGCCCGAGCGGGGCGGCGCGGCCCGCCCAGCTCCGCGGCGTCCCCTTGGCCGGCGGCATGAGGAGGACCGCGGGGAACGCCAGCAAGGCGACTTCCTTCGACAAGAGGCTCAGCAACAGCGAGGCGAAGGCGAGCGCGCGGAGCGCTCCCGCGTGCCGGCCTCGCTCGGCCGCGATCAGGGCGAGCATGCCGCCGAGCAGGAACGCCAGGCACGCGGGGTCGGAGCGCCCGTTGATCCACGCGTGCGCCTCGACGCCCCACGGATGGACCGCAAATACCATTGCACCGTACATGGCGGCCGCGCGGTCCTCGAGCCAGCGCATCGCGAGGTGGAACACGCCGAGCACGCACAAGAGATGCAGGAGCAGGTTCGTGGTGTGATAGGCCCACGGCGCGCGCCCCGAGATCTGCGCGTCCAGCACGAACAGCGTGAGCGGCACCGGCCGGTACGTGTCGATCGGCTGCGCCCCGGGGTCGCTCGCGGACGCGAACATGGTGTGCCGCGTCCAGATCGCGGCGAGGTTGGCGGGGTCGTGGATCACCGAGCCGTCCTCGATCACGTGGACGTCGTCGAAGACGAACCCGTTCGCGTACCGGTGCGCGCTCGTCGCGACGGTCAGGAGCACGAGGGCGGCGAGCGCTCCGCGCGGTCCGTCGAGCCTCATTCGGAGGCGGCGAGGGCCGCGGGCAGGCCGTCGCGGATCGGCGCGACGAGGTCTACGGGCGGTCGCTCGCCGAGCAGGAGGAAGAGGCTTCTGGGCGCGTAGGGGAACCGCTCGCGGCGCGCGCGATCCTCCTCGGCGAGCATCGCGTCGGTCGCGTCGGCGGCGATGCTCCCGCGGATCTGGCGGAGGCGCCCCATCAGCCGCTCGCGGTACACGGGGTCGTCGGTCTGCTCGAGCGCCTCCTCGAGGAGCTGCGCCGCGCGGTCGTCGCGTCCCATGCGCGCGAGGAGCGCGGCGTTCGACAGACCCGCCCAGTCCGGCGCCGCGCCGAGGCGCTGCGCGCGGAGGAGGAAGGGGACGGCGCGCGCGCGGGCGGCGTTGGCGGCGTCCTGGTCCTCGAGCGTCGGCGCCAGCTCGAAGGCGAGCACCGCGCCGAGGGCCCACGCGAGGTCGCCGTCGAGCGGGTGGTGATGCGCGCCGCGCTCCATGAAGTCCACGGTGCGCTCGATGTCGGCGGTCGTGATCGCCTGCGGGCGGTAGAGGCCGGCGGTGCCGACCCAGTGGTACACGGCGACGAAGTCCGGATCGAGCGTCTCGATGGCCTCGCCGTAGTGGAAGACGAACTCGACGTCGCCGCCGTGCGCCAGCTCGTCGCCGTAGTAGATGAGCGCGCGCATCCAGATCAGGTCCGCGAGCGCCTCGTCCCAGCCGAGGCTCAGCGCGGGGAGCCACTCCCGCGGCGGGAGGTAGTAGACGTCCTCGTAGCGCTGCGCCTCGGTCCACGCGGACGCGGCCCGCGAGCGCAGCCGATCGAGCCCGATCGGGAGCGCGGCGAGGAGCGCCACGAGCACGACGACGGTGATTCGTTCGCGGGTCACGCTTCCTCGTGGGTTGTACCGGAGCCCGCGCGACGGCCCAACGCCAAAGCGCCCCCCCGCGTGAGCGAGAGGGCGCCTCGGGTGGTCGAGCCTCCGAGCGAAGGACTACTCGAGCTCGTTCTCGCGGTAGAGACCAGGGGACCGCATCAGCTCGTTGAGCTGGTTCGAGCCGGAGGCCAGCTCGTACAGGCTCGTCACGGCGTCGCCGTCGAGGTTCCCATACGCGCGGAAGCTGTAGAGGTTGGTCTCGAGGGCGTTGTGGCCGCAGGACGCGCCGCCGCTCACGAGGTCGTACTGGAAGTACACCGGATCGCGCGTCGCGAAGCCGATGCCGTGGAAGGACTCGAGGCCGGCCGCGGCCCAGTCCACGACGGTCTTGCCGGGCCCAGGGGCGTTCGGCGTGGTCGCGTTGCCGACGATGCAGCTGCTCGCCGCGACCGCCGTGCCGGGGGTCACCACGACGTTGCGGCTGCCCCAGCTCTCGTTCGAGTAGTAGCCGGCCGCCGCCGTGAACATCGCCTTGAGGTTCGAGCCCGCTTCGGAGGTCTTCGAGCGGGTCAGGTAGCCGATGAAGGCCGGGATCGCGATGGCCGCGAGGATGCCGATGATCGCTACGACGATCATCAGCTCGATCAGAGTGAAGCCCTTCTTCCGCTTCAAAAGCTGCCGCATGAGTTGTCGCTCCAGTGGTCGGTTGGGGGGGATTCCCGACAGGTTTGCCAGGCTCGTGCCAGCCCCTCGCAGTAAGGTTCAGGGGTCAGGGCGCGGCGAGGTTGCCGAAAAACGGTCCCCCCGAGCGGGGACGGTGCCGCAAATCGTCACTCCCAGCCCTGACTGAGCGGGTTGAGGGAGTCGTCGCCGATGAACATGCGGTTGGAGGGCGAGACGATCTCGAAGATCACCGTGCGTCCGTCGCCGTCGAGATCCGCGCGCGCGTGCGCCACGAACCAGAAGTCGGTGCCTGGGAACGAGGGCACCCCGGGCGCCGTCCCCGGCGGCCCGGCGGTCGTGCGGTACTGGAACACGGTCGGTCCGTCCGGCGCGGCGCCGAGCTGATCCCAGCCCACGTCGGATCCCCACACGATGCGGTCGCCGCCGGCGGGCAGGCTCGCGGGGTTCCACGCGCCGCCCGTGATCGCGGTCCCCGGCGCGGCCGAGGCCGAGCAGTACTGCCCGAACTCCGCGCGATACGCCTCCTGCCGCTGACGGATCTCTCCGAGGAAGGTCACGGCCTCCGCGGTCTTCGATCGGTACAGGTAGCTCTGGAAGCTCGGGATCGCGACCGCGGCGAGGATGCCGATGATCGCCACGACGATGATCAGCTCGATGAGCGTGAATCCCTGCTCGGCTCTGCGCATGTCGGCTCCTCCGCGAGAGAGGATATCATGCAAGGCTCACACCCCATGAATTGTGGGGCGGCACGTCGCGACCGAGTGCCCAATCGCGTCACCCGTCCTCGTCGCCTCCGATGCCGTACTTCGCGAGCCGATAGCGGAAGGAGCGGAACGTCGTCCCGAGGAGCCGGGCCGCCTCGGTGCGCACGCCGCCGGTCTGCTCGAGCGCGCGCAGGAGGATCTCCTGCTCGATCCGGCCGAGGTACGCGTCGAGGTCGAACCCCTCGCCGAGCTCCACCGCGCCGGGGTCGGCGCCGGAAGGCTCGCTGCTGCGCGGCAGGTCCTCGAGGCCGATCGTGTCGCCGCGCGCGAGGGTGACCGCGCGCTCGACCACGTTCTCGAGCTCGCGCACGTTCCCCGGGTAAGGCTGCTGCAGCAGCCAGCGACGCGCGTCCTCGCCGAGCTCGAGGGGCGCGCGCCCCGCGAGCGCGCAGTGCTTGTCGATGAGGTGATGCGCGAGGAGCGGGATGTCCTGCACCCGCTCGCGCAGCGGCGGGAGGTGCAGCCGGATCACGTTGAGGCGATAGAAGAGGTCGCGCCGGAAGTGGCCGGCCTCCACGTCGGCCTCGATGTCGCGGTTGGTCGCGGCGACCACCCGGATGTCGACGTCCACCTCGCGCGATCCGCCGACGGGGCGCACGCGCCGGTCCTGGAGCACGCGGAGCAACTTCACTTGCAGATCGAGAGGCAGCTCGCCGATCTCGTCGAGGAACAGCGTCCCGCCCTCGGCGGCGCGGACGAGCCCCTCCGTCTTCTGCGTGGCCCCGGTGAACGAGCCCTTCTCGTGGCCGAAGAGCTCGCTCTCCATGAGCTGCGAGGGGAGGGCGCCGCAGTTGACGACGACGAACGGCTGCGCGGCGCGCGGCCCGTGCTCGTGGATCGCGCGGGCCACCATCTCCTTGCCGGTGCCGCTCTCCCCCGTGATGAGCACGCTGGTCCGTGCGCTCGCGATGCGGCGCACCATCTCGAGGATGGCCTGCATCGGCTGGCTCTTGCCGATCAGCGATCCGGCGCGGAACGAGGCGCCGAGCGTCTCTCGCAGCGCGCGGTTCTCGTCCACGATGCGGCGCTTCTCGAGCGCCTTGTCGAGGAGCGCGAGCAGCTCGTGGTTGCGGAACGGCTTGGTGACGAAGTCGTACGCGCCGCGGCGCATCGCCTCCACCGCGTCCTCGGTCCCCCCGTACGCGGTGATCATCAGCACCTGGATCGACGGGTCGCGCTCGAGGGCGCCGCTCAGCACCTCCATCCCGGTCCCGTCGGGGAGCGCGAGATCCGTGATCACCGCGTCGAACCGGGTCTCGGGATCCGCGAGCCGCTCCAACGCCTGCAGGCGCGTCTCGGCGGTCGTCACGCGATAGCCCGCGCGGCGCAGGAGCACGCTGAGCATCTCGCGCAGCCCCGGCTCGTCGTCACATACGAGGATCCGCGCGCCCATGCGGCGCAGGGTACCGCCGCGACGCCCAGGTCAGAAGCCCGTGCGGGGACCCTCGGCGCGCGGGCGCTTGACCGAGATGCCGATCACCGGCCCGTAGAGGACGCAATGCAACGTGCGGTTCTTCGCCTCGGCTGCCACGTACTCGTCGTGGAGCGTGATCTTCACGAGGTCGCTCACGACGGTCGTCCCGCCCTCGCCGCCGAGGTACAACGACGCGCGATGCTCGCCCTCGGCGGAGAAGGCACCGTCGTCGCCCCGCTCGATGCCTTCGGCGTCCGCGAGGATCTTCTGCATGAGCGCTCGTTCCATCGCGCGCATCCTGCGAGCCGTGCCTGGCTCGGTCAAGCCCTGCTCGCGCTCGCGCTCGCGGGCTGCCTCGGGCCGATGCACGACGGGCGTCGCGCGATGGTGCGCGGCGAGTTCGAGGCGGCCGCGCGCGCCTTTCGCCGCGCGACCGCGGAGCGGCCCGACGACGCAGGAGCGTGGCTCGCGCTCGGCCGCGCGGAGATGGCCGCGGAGCGCTACCAGCGCGCCCGCGACGCCCTGACCCGGTGCGCGCGGCTGCGGCCCAGCGCCGCGCTCCCGCGGGTGCTGGTCGGGCACACCTTCGAGCTCCAGCGCCGCTACGACGAGGCGCTCCTCGCATACCGGCACGCGATCGAGGCCGCGCCGGGCTCCGCGTGGGCGCACCGGGTGATGGGGACGCGCCTCTTGCGATGGGGCAGGGCGGAGCTCGCGATCGGACCCCTCGCGCGCTCCCTCGAGCTCGATCCGACGCACGCCGAGACGTGGAACGGGCTCGCGCTCGCGCGCAACGCGGCCGGGGACGTCGAGGGCGCGGAGGACGCGTTCCGACGCGGCGTCGCGCTCCACCCGACGCACCCGGGGCTGCGCCTCGGGCTCGCGGCGCTCCTCGTGAACACGTCGAGGTTCGAGGCCGCGCTCGCCCTCTACGATGACGTCGTGCGCGAGCGCCCGACCTTCGCGCCCGCGCACGTGGGGCGCGCGATCCTCCTCCACGAGCTCGGACGCGAGGACGAGGCGGAGGCCGCCTTCGTCGAGGCGGTGCGGGTCGCGCGCGACCCCGAGCGCTTCCGGCGGCGCCTCGAGGAGTACCGCGCGCTGCGCCGCGGCGGCCGCGGCGAT
>JAYRVK010000869.1:0-2033 GCA_041918555.1 Sandaracinaceae bacterium | reverse complement strand
GTTCGCGAGCGCGCGCAGGTAGCGATCGATCTGCGAGGGCGCGAGCCGGAGCCGATGGTCCGCGTTCATGCCCGTCACCGAGAGCGTTCCCTCGACGACGTAGAGCCGGTTCATCGGCGCCTCGGGGGAGCGGATGTTCCGCCCCTCCGCGAAGCCGCGCGCGTTGTTGAGGAAGCCGCGCTCGCCGGCGAGGAGGTCGCAGTCGAACGAGGCGATGACCTTCGCGCGCGGGCCCGCCGGGGTGCTCCCGCCGAGATCGTAGACGGGGACGTGCGGCGCGTTGAACGCGATCCCGGTCCCGAGCCGCGACGTCTCGTCGGAGATCGGCGACCACGTGTGGATCGTCGCCGCGGGGAAGCGCTCCGCGAAGGCGCGCCGCGCGCGCTCGACGCTCGGCGACGGAGTCGGCGCCATCAAGACCCGGAGGCCATCGCCGCGCCGGCCCTCGAGCGCGGCGGCCTTCTCGCGCCACCACGCGTCGAACTCGGCCCACGTCTTGGCCGCGTCACCCTGGCGCGGGTGCCCCGAGCGCTCGTCGTCGTAGAGGTCGAGGATGCGCGCCTGGATGTGCGCGTCGGTCTTGCCGCGGCTCACCGGGTGCGACGGGTTGCCCTCGATCTTCGTCGGGCGGCCCTCGTGGCTCTCGACGAGCAGGCCGAGGCCCTCGCCCCGATGCGAGGTCGACGTCGCGAAGTGCAGCGGGATCCCCGGCTGCGAGTACTCCGGCTGCACCGTGTACGGGAGGATGTGCTCCTCGGGCCGGCGCAGGCAGCCGCTCAGCCCGACCGCCGCGGCGGTCGCGCCGGTCAGCGTGAGGAACGTGCGGCGATCGACGAGCGACTTCTCCGGCAGGAGCGAGCCGACCTGGATGCCGGTCTCCTCGGCCGCGAGACGATCGCGGCGCCGGGGGTCGGCCTTCTCGGCGAGGCTGCGCCAGATCGTCGGGCGATCGTTCTCGGGCTTCGTGCTCATCGGTGGCACCCCGTGCAGTTCTCCGGAGGCGTCGCGCGCGCGAGGAGCGCGGCCATCTCGGTGCGCTCGGCCTCGCTCGCCTCGTCCGGCGACCAGGTCATGTCGGTGATGCGGTCGACCGGCCGCAAGTACTCTTCCGGATCACGGTGGCAGTCGAGGCACCAGCCCATGGACAGGGGCTCGGCGATCGAGACCACCTCCATGCGATCCACGCGGCCGTGGCAGCTCACGCAGCCGACGCCCGCGGCGACGTGCACGCTGTGATCGAAGAACACGTGATCGGGCACGTTGTGCACGCGCACCCACGGCACCGGATCGCCGCTCGCCCAGCTCTCGCGCACCGGCGCGAGGCGCGCCGACTCCGGGCGCACGAGGGTGTGGCAGCCCATGCAGGTCTGCGTCGGCGGGACCATCGCCTCGAACGAGCGCTCGACGTTCGCGTGGCAGTAGCGGCAGTCGATGCCGAGCTGGCCCGCGTGGAGGCGGTGGCTGTACGGGACCGGCTGCTCGGGCTCGTAGCCCACGTAGAGGAAGCGGGGCGAGAAGTAGTAGACCACGACGAACGTCGCGATCCCTCCGCCGACCGCCACGCCGAGCGCGGCGACGAGCGGCAACAGGTTGAGCGACTTGGGAAATATCTGCATGTCTCGCTCGTTGCGGGGGCCGGGCGGGGCCCGGGGCGGCGCGGTTATACGAGCTAGGGTCGCGGGGGACAAGCTCGATCGCGGAGGGTTACGGGTGCTCTTGGATGCGGCGCCTTACTTCGTCGGCATGCGTGGGGCAAGAACGGGCGAGCCACGTCACGAGCACGTCCGATCCGACGCGCTCCCGAGTGAGCAGCGACACGTCCGTGAGCTCCAGCGAGGAGCCGCGCGCCGCGGGCGCCGAGGGGTCCATCGTGAGGCGCATCGCCACGAGCAGGCCGAGGTGGAACTCGTGCCGAGCGGCGCGCACCGAGGTCTCTGAAGGACCCGGGATCCACACCAACGCGAGGTCCTCGCCCATCGCCTCGGTGCGAAAGCTCCCGCCGGCCGCCGCGCCGAAGCGCTCGCGCACCTGCG
>JAYRVK010000868.1:0-3705 GCA_041918555.1 Sandaracinaceae bacterium | reverse complement strand
GGCGGCTGCGAACGACCCTCGGACACAAGGAGGTCCTCGCCATGTCCCGCTCGCTCACCTTCGCCCTCGTGCTCGCCCTCGGCGGTGTCGCCGCGCCGGTCGCCGGCGCCCAGACGCTGGCCACCCTCGACCCGGCGGTGGTCCCGGCCGAGGCCTTCGCCGCCGACGACGAAGACGCGCTCGAGGCCGAGGAGGAGTACGTCGACGACGAGGAGTACGTCGAAGAGGAGATGGAGTACTGCGGCGACGGCGAGATGTCGGTCGTCGACGAGGTCTACGACGAGATGGAGTACGGCGACGCCGAGCGCGCCTACGAGCGGCTCGTCGCGGCGCTCCGCGCCGGCGAGGTCGAGGAGTGGGAGCGCGCGCGCGGCGTCGCGCTCCTCGCCGAGCTGCAGCTCCGCCGCGGCGAGCCGGGCCGCGCGGTCGTGAACTTCCTCCGCGCGGAGCAGATCGAGCCGGGCTCCACGACCGCGAGCCGCGTGCAGCTCGCGACGGCGCTCTACCTGCGCGGCGAGGCCGCCGACGCCCTCGAGGAGGCGCGCACCGCGCACGACGAGCAGTGCAGCGATCCGTACGCGGTCGCGAGCTGTTACACCGCGAACGTCCTCTTGTCGCGCGCGGAGCCCGACGCCGAGGCGCGGGTCGCGGCGGCGAGCGCGGCGGCGACGCTGCGCGAGGGTCACCCGGACCTCGCCACGGTGTTCGACGCGACCGACGCGCGGATCACGGGCTCGTGAGCGCGCGCTTCGCCGCCGGGCTCCTCGCCCTCGCGTGCGTCCTCGCCTCGGCCCCCGCCGCGGCGCAGGACGCGCGCGCCGCGCTGCGCCGCTACGGCTGCGCGAGCTGTCACGCGGTCGAGGGCGTGCGCGTGAGCCGCGGGCAGAGCTGCACCGGCTGTCATCAGGCGATCGTCGAGCGCCAGCAGGGGCGCGGCCGCGCGCCGAGCGTGCGGCACTACGTCCACGCGCCCGACCTCGGCGTCGCGGGGCGCCTTCGCGAGGACTACCTCGTGTCGTTCCTCCAGGATCCGCACGACGCGCGCCCTCGGCTCGAGGAGACGATGCCCCGCCTTCCCGTGACCGAGGCCGACGCCCAGCTCCTCGCGCGCTGGATCCGCCGCGACGCGCCGCGCGTCGCCCGGGGCCCCGCGCCGAGCCGCGCGAACGCGGAGGCGGGCCGCGCGGTGTTCGTGCGGGTCGGCTGCGCGACCTGCCACGAGCTCGGCAACCAGGACTTCGGCGTGCGCGTCCCGCCGGAGGCGCTGATGGGCCTGGGCCGCGCGGCCTTCGAGGCGCCGAACCTCCGCCACGTGCGCGACCGCCTCGAGCCCGACGTCGCGCTCGCGTGGATCGAGGATCCGCGCGCGGTGCGCCCCGACACGCAGATGCCGCCGACCAACCTCTCGCGCGCCGACGCCATCCTGGTTCGCGACTACCTCTGGTTCGCGGATCCCGGCGCGCCCGCGCCGCGCCCCGCCGCGAACCTCGACCTGACCCCGCTCTCGCGCCCCGTCGCGTTCGCCGAGATGCGTCGGATCTTCGATCGCTCGTGCATCCACTGCCACGCGCACACCGACGGACGCAGCGCGAGCGCGCTCGGGTTCGAACCGAGCTCGCTCGATCTCTCGAGCCTCGAGGGCGTGCGCGCGGGCGTGCTCCTCCCCGACGGGACGCGTCGCTCGATCCTCGAGCCCGACGCGAGCGGCGTCGCGCCGCTCCTGTCGCGCCTGATGCGCCGTCACGAGGAGGCCGCCCGTGATCTCACCGCGCCGCGCGCCGATCCGCTCGCGCCGATCGCGCGCCCGCGGCCGGACGAGCCGGTCGGCATGCCGCTCGGCCTCCCGCCGATCGATCCGGCCGACGTCCGCTTGGTCGCCACGTGGATCGCGCAGGGCGCGGAGTGACCTCACCGGGCCGTGAAGCGCAGCACGTGGCGGTAGATGAACGTCTCGCCCTGCTGCCCCTCGTTCCACGCGAGGCGCGCGGTGTCGGGATCGTCGACGTCGCACGAGTAGTCGTAGAGGATGATCTCGTCTGGGCGCCCCCCGGTCAGCCACGCGGGGAAGCACGTGTCGCCGCCGCTCGGGAGATCCGTCACGAACGCGATCCGATCCTCGCCCTGCACGTAGCGCCAGATCGCGCACCGCTTCGGGGTCTGCGTGTACGGGATCTGGTTCGCCGCGGTCTGCGTCTGGTGCGAGCCGCGCCGGGTCATGAGGTCGTAGTGCCCGGTCTGGGTCACCTGCCGCCGCCCGACCAGGTACGCCTCGCCGTCGTGCCAGAACATCAGCGGGCTGTCGTACTTGCGCGGATCGATCCGGCAGTCCCACGCCGCGAGCGCCCCCGCCGGCGCGCGGCACACCATCGAGCCCCAGCCGTTCGCGTCGCCCGGCTCGTTGCGGATGATCCCGAAGAGCGTCCCGTCGTCACCGATCGCGAAGTCGGTCTCCGAGCCCCCGCCCATGTAGACCGTGCGGCGCGCGGGGTCGACGGGGGTCCACGCGCGGCCGTCTACCGTAGTGAGCAAGTCGCTCTGCAGGGGCAGCCCGTCGAACAGGTAGATGTGCTCGCCCCCGAGGTACGCGGTCATGTACGGCGTCCCGCGCTCGGTGCGCGTACGCCATGCGATGTAGCCCTCGAGCCCCGGGACCGGCGCGAGCGCGCTCCAGGTCCCGTCGCTCGCGCGCTCGGAGACGACCACCCCCATCGGCTCGAACGCGAGCGCGTCGGCTCCGAGCACCGAGACGTAGAGGAACAGCGCCTCGCCGAGCGCGAGGAGGCGCGGCTCGCGCAGATCGGTCCCCATCGTGAAGCTCGCCTCGTGCTCCCACGCGACCTCGTCGGCGCTCGACACCACGTGGATCACCGTGTCGGGGCCCGCGTAGTGATCGGGCGCGGTGCGCCACGCGAGGACCACGCGCCCCGCGTGGCGGATCACGTCGAGGTTGTTGTTCGAGTGCTGCGGCGCCGTCTCCGCGGGGAGGCCGTCGCTCGGCACGATGCGGCGCGTCTCGACGATCGTGACGTCGTGCCGGCCCGGCTCCGACGGCGGAGGATCCGGCAGCGGCAGCTCGCCCGCGTCGATCGGCGGGGGCGGCGCGGCGTCGGTCCCCGCGTCGATCGCGGGCGCGCCGTCGCAGGCGGCGAGGACGAGGAGCGAGAGGACGGAGGCGCGCACGCCCTCATCGTAGCGGCGTCACTCCGTGACGCGGTAACACATCTGGTGCGTGCTCCCCGGCGCGCACGTGTAGCCGCTCGGGCAGAGGAGGAACTCCGGGGTCGCGCCGGGCAGGCAGCGCACGAAGCTCGTCTGCGTGCGGCGGCACGTGTACTGGGGCCAGTCCGCGTAGATCCCGCACGAGCTCCACGGGCACTCCGGCGAGTCGACCGCGAGCTCCCCCGCGCAGGCGCGGAGGGGGCGCCCGGCGCCGTCGAGCGAGACGCACCGTCCGCTCGCGCCGCAGAAGCCGCACCCGGGGCTCGCGGCGCACGAGCCGCAGCTCGCGTGGATCGAGCACGGGTCGGACGGATCGGGCATGGGCTCCGGCTCCGGCTCGGGCATCGGCTCGGGCATCGGCTCGGGCTCGGGGAGCGGCTCGGGCCCCGGGTCGGGCTCGGGCTCGGGCATCGGCTCCGGCTCGGGCATCGGCTCCGGCTCGGGCATCGGCGCGGGCATGTCGAGGTCGAAGTCGCTCCACTCCTC
>JAYRVK010000867.1:0-1770 GCA_041918555.1 Sandaracinaceae bacterium | reverse complement strand
TCGCCCGCCTCGACGCGCCAGCCCTCGCCGTCGCGCGCGACGCGCGTGACCTCGACGCCGAACCGCGGTGCGAGGCCGTGCTCGCGCGCGTACCCGTCGAGGTAGTCGACGACATCCTGCCGCGACGGATAGGTCGGGAGGGCCTCGGAGAAGCGAGTGAACGGGAGCGAGGACGTGCGGCGCGCGGTGTGGAGGTGGAGCCGCTCGTAGTGGTTGCGCCACGCGACCCCGACCTGATCGCTGCGCTCGAGGAGCTCGAACGCGACGCCGCGCTTCTTCAGGCACGCCGCGACGGCGAGCCCCGCGGGGCCTGCGCCGACGATGACAGCTTGTGTTGCGTCATTCATGGCGAGACGCTCACTCCCCGAGCCACTCGCAGATCCAGTCGGGGAGCCCGCACGCGTGCATCGGCGGGCAGAGCATGCCGGGCGAGAGGCAGGGGACCTCGCAGCGGCGGAAGCCGTCCCGGCGCTCGACGCAGTAGAGCCCCTCCGAGCAGTCGGCGTCCGAGCCGCACTCGTGCCGCACGCTCCCGTTCAGCGCGAGGGTCCAGGTGCACTCGGAGACGACCCCGGTCGGCGGGCACACCGTGCCTGGCCCGCAGCCGATCGAGTCGTCGAGGCAGCCGTCGCCCTCGATGCGGCCGCACGTCGGCGCGCTCAGGCCGCCCCGCGAGCGGCACTCCTCGATCGAGGGGCAGTCGAAGTGCTGCCCGTAGAGCGCGCGGAGGGAACCGCCCTGGAGGTCGCACGGCTCGCCGCAGCGGCCGCCGTGGCACTCGACGAAGTCGCCCGCCTCGGGCACGCAGACGAGGCCGCGCTCGCACTCGCAGTCGCGGAGGCACGGCGCTTCGAACGCGCCGCGGCCGGTGCACGGCGGATCGTCGGGCGCGGGCGGCGCGACGCCGACCATCGCGCGCGACCCTCCGTCGGCGGTCTCCACGCGGAACGGCCCTGCGCTCGCCTCGAGCACGAGGGAGCGCGTCGCGATCGCGGTGATCCCTGGGCACGCGGCGTCGGGGTCGCGGTGCATCTGCCGCCACACCCAGCCGCGGACGATCACGGTGCCGTCGTCGGCGCGCTCGGTCTCGACGATGCCTCCGTGATCGCACACGTCGAAGTAGGGGATCGAGACGTTCACGACCACGCGGCCGCCGTCGTGCACGGTGCAGCCGAGCTCGTGCGGGATGTGGAGGAACGGATCGCGCGGGACGAGCACCCAGTGGACGCCGTCGCGCGGAGGTCCCCCGTCGCGGGCGGGCGGGAGGCCCGCGTCGCGGGCGCCGGCGTCGAGGCGAACGGGCACGCCCGCGTCGATGGGATCCGGGAGGCTCGCGTCGGGCGGCGGGCGATCAGGGCGCGCCTCGCCGGCGTGCCACAGGTAGCAGCCGGGGAGGGCGGCGCAGAGGGCCGCGAGGGAGGCGAGGCGCACGCGGGGGAGCATAGCGGGGATCGAGGCTAGGCAGGACGAGCGGGAGCGGGAGCGGGAGCGGGAGCGGGAGCGGGAGCGGGAGCGGGAGCGGGAGCGGGAGCACGAGCACGAGCACGAGCGGGAGCACGAGCACGAGCACGAGCACGACAACGGGTGGGCGATCACTACAGGAAACGCTCCCTCCCCCGCGCGCGGGGGAGGGCGGGGTGGGGGTGCCCGGGCGAGCAATGAGCGAGGGGCTCGTTCGCGGGTCCTTCGAGGGTAGCGGCGTGCTCGCGGTGTCGAGGCCCCGTCCTCGCCGTCCTCGCCGTGCTCGGCGCTGCGCGCCTGCGCGCGTCT
>JAYRVK010000866.1:0-9838 GCA_041918555.1 Sandaracinaceae bacterium | reverse complement strand
CGGGCGCCTCGAGGAGGATCGCGCCGCCGGAGCCGCCGCCGCCGCCCGCGCCGGAGTCGGAGGTCCCGACCGGCCGGCGACCACCCTCGCCGCCCGCGCCGCTGGCGTCGATCCGGCCGCTCACGGAGAGCATCCCGCCGCAGGTGAGCTGGAACGCGCCGCCGCCCGCGCCGCCGCGGCCGCCGTCGTTGTCGCCGCCGCCGCCGCCGCCCGAGCCGCCGTGCAGCGGGACGAGCGCCGCGTCGCCGTAGGTCCCGCCCGAGCTCCCGCCGCTCGCGCCGCCCTGGCCGCCCTGCGAGCCGAAACCGCCGCCCGCGCCGCCGCGATCGTTCGTGCCGCCGCCGTTGCTCCCGCCCCCGCCGCCGCCCGCGCCGCCGCCGCTCCCTCCGTCGCGCCCTCCGCCCGTGCCCCCGCCGACGAGGGCCGTGGTCTCGTTGGCGCTGACGTCGATGGTGCCGTCGATGCGGCAGTCGCCGCTCGAGAGGATCACGAGCGCGCGCGCGCCAGTCGCGATCAGCGTCCCGCCCGCCTGGACGGTGAGCGAGGCCATGGCGAAGACCCCGAGGTTGGCGCCGCCCGCGCTGCTCGGACCGAGGCGCTGGTAGAAGATCCCGGTCCCCGCGTGCAAGCCCTCGCCGGCCGGGCGGATCTCGGTCCAGGGGAAGTCGGCCAGGGCGATGCGGCCCGTCTGGGTGTCCATCGTCACCCGGGTCCCGGCGGGGACGTCGCCGACGTGCGCGCCCGCGTTCATCGCGACCCGCGTGCCGACGTTGCTCGGGACCAGGGCGCGACAGCTCGCGGCCGCGCAGCCGAGCGCGCACCGCGAGGTCGTCTCGCTGCCGTCTGGCTGACAGCTCACGAGGTCGTCGCCCGCGCACCGCAGCGGCCCGACCGGCGAGCACGATCCGCCCGCGTCGACGCCCGCGTCGCGGCCCGCGTCGAGGCCTGCGTCCGTGCCGGCGTCGAGCCCGGCGTCCATACCGGCGTCGACGCCCGCGTCGAGCCCGGCGTCCATACCGGCGTCCATACCGGCGTCCATACCGGCGTCCATACCGGCGTCCATACCGGCGTCCATACCGGCGTCGAAGCCGCCATCGATGCCCGCGTCGAGGCCGGCATCGATCGCGCCGCCGTCGAGGCCACCGTCGAGGCCGCCGCCGTCGAGGCCACCGCCGTCGAGGCCGCCGCCGTCGAGGCCACCGCCGTCGAGGCCACCGCCGTCGAGGCCACCGCCGTCGATCGCCGCGTCGGGCCCGGCGTCGACGAGCTCCATGCCCGCGTCCTCGCTCGCCGCGTCGAGCACCGCGCCGTCGCGGCCGATCCCGCCGTCGCCCGCGCCGGCGTCCCCGGTCCCGGAGTCGAAGGCCGCGGCGTCCGGCCCCGCGTCGTCGTCGCCCCCGAGCCCGCTCCGATCGAGGACGCAGCCGGGGGCGAGCAACGCGAGCGCGACGGCGGCGGATCGGAGTGTCGAGCGCATGGGCCCCCACACCATCGCTCGACCGCTCGCTGGCTTCAAGCGCGCGCGCGCGCCGGCCCGCCGCGCTTCGACTGCTCGCGCGCCACCGGCCTGCCGGCGCCCACGAGCAGCCGCTCCTCGAGGACGCGCAGCTCGTCCCGCAGCTCCGCGGCGCGCTCGAACTCGAGCTGCTCCGCGGCGAGGAGCATCTCCGAGCGCAGCCGCTCGATGGCCTCGGGGATCGCGTCGCCCGCGAGGTCGTCCTCGCGGGTGCGCCGCTTGGGGACCGAGGACCAGTCGCCGCCGCCCGTCGACGCGTCCATCTCGAGCACCGCCTTCTTCACCGTCTCCGGGGTGATGCCGTGCTCGGCGTTGTACGCGGCCTGCAGCTCGCGACGCCGCTCGGTCTCGCCGATCGCGTGGCGCATCGCGTCGGTGACCTTGTCCGCGTACATGATCACCTCGCCCCGCGAATTGCGCGCGGCGCGGCCGATCGTCTGGATCAGCGAGCGAGGGGACCGCAAGAAGCCTTCCTTGTCCGCGTCGAGGATCGCGACGAGCGTGACCTCCGGCAGGTCGAGCCCCTCGCGCAACAGGTTGATCCCGATGAGCACGTCGAACTCACCGCGCCGCAGGTCGCGCAGGATCTCGACGCGCTCGAGGGTGTCGACGTCCGAGTGGAGGTAGCGGCTCTTGACGCCGAGCTCCCCGAAGTACTCGTTCAGGTCCTCGGCCATGCGCTTGGTCAGGGTGGTGACGAGCGCCCGCTCGCCGCGCTCGACGCGAGCCCGGATCTCGTCGACGAGGTCGTCGACCTGGTGCGCGACGGGCCGCACGTGGACCAGCGGATCCATGAGCCCCGTGGGCCGGATCACCTGCTCCACCACCACGCCCTGGGCCTGCTCGACCTCCCACTCGCCGGGCGTCGCGCTCACGTGGATGCACTGCTTCACGCGCTCCCAGATCTCCTCGAACTGGAGCGGCCGGTTGTCGAGCGCGCTCGGGAGCCGGAACCCGTGCTCGACGAGGGTGACCTTGCGCTGCCGGTCGCCGCGGTACATCGCGCCGAGCTGCGGCACGGTGATGTGCGACTCGTCGAGGATCAGCAGGTAGTCGTCCGCGAAGTAGTCGATGAGGACGGGCGGCGGATCGCCGGGCTGCCGCTGCGAGAAGTGCCGCGAGTAGTTCTCGATGCCGTGGCAGAAGCCCATCTGCTCGAGCATCTCGAGGTCGTACATCGTGCGTTGCTCGAGCCGCTGCGCTTCGAGGATCCGTCCGTCCCGCCGCAGCTCCTCGAGCCGCTCGCGGAGCTCCGCGCGGATCGACACGATCGCGCGCTCGCGGATCTCCGCGGGTGTCACGTAGTGCGAGCCCGGGTAGATCGCGTACGCGGGCAGGTCGCGCAGGACCTTGCCGCGCAGCGGATCGATCTCCGAGAGCCGATCGATCTGATCGCCCCAGAATTCGATGCGGACCGCGCGGTCCTCCTCGTCGACCGGGAAGATCTCCACCACGTCACCGCGAACGCGGAACGTGCCGCGGTGGAAGTCGACGTCGTTGCGCTCGTACTGGATGTCGACGAGCTGCCGCAGGAGGTGGTCGCGCCGGATCTCCTCGCCGGGCTTCAGCTTGATCAGCATCTCCCCGTACGACTCGCGCGAGCCGATGCCGTAGATGCACGAGACGCTCGCGACGATGATCACGTCGCGCCGGGAGAGGAGCGAGCGCGTGGCCGAGTGCCGCATCCGATCGATGCGGTCGTTGATGATCGCGTCCTTCTCGATGTACGTGTCCGAGGTCGGCACGTACGCCTCGGGCTGGTAGTAGTCGTAGTACGAGACGAAGTACTCGACGGCGCTGTCCGGGAAGAGGTCGCGCATCTCCCCGTAGAGCTGGGCCGCGAGCGTCTTGTTCGGCGCGATGATCAGCGTCGGCCGCTGCACGCGCGCGATGGCGTTCGCGATCGTGAAGGTCTTGCCGCTCCCCGTGATGCCGAGCAGCACCTGGTGGCGATCGCCCTCCGCGAGCCCGCGCACGAGCGCGTCGATCGCCTGCGGCTGATCGCCCTTGGGGGACAGGTGGCTGACGAGCTCGAAGCGTTCGTCCACGAGGGGTCTCTACCACGGGCTCTTGCCACCGTGGCGTCAGGAGCCCGGTTCTGGGCTATGACGCGCGCGGCCCATGCAGATGCGCGCGGGAATCTACCGGTTGCTCCGGATGGCGGTCGTCGCGGGCGCCGCGTTCCTCGGCTACCGGTGGCTCGCGCCGATGGGCCTGGGCTGGGTCGTGCTCGCGGTCGCGGGCGCCGGCGCGCTCGGCTGGCTCGGCTACCGCGTCGTCCGCGCGCGCCGCGAGCGCGCCCTCGACGCGCGCGCGGATCGCTGGGCGGAGGCTCTCCTGACGCCGCCCCTGCGGCCCGCCGCGGTCCGCGAGCTACGCGCGCTCCGCGAGGCCGCTCGCCGCGCGCCCGCGGAGCACGCGCGGCTGACCCTCGTGCTCGCCGAGCTCCTCGAGGCCGACGGCGAGGCCGCGGCCGCGCTCGAGGCGCTCGCCGAGGTGGGCACCGCGGGCCTCACGCCCTCGCTCCGCGCCGTGATCCGTCACGCGCGGGCCGTCGCGCACCTCTCGGCCGGCGACCCCGAGGCGGCGCGCGCAGCGCTCGAGGCGGACGACACGCCGAGCGGCGACCCGTCGATCGAGCTGCGCCTGCGCATGATGCGCGGGCTCGTCGAGGCCGAGACCGGGAACGCCGCCGAGGCCGCCCGCGTGGCCGCGGAGGCGCGCGAGGAGGCGCGCGACGACGCGGACCTCGTGCTCGAGGCGCGGGTCCTCGAGGCGGTGGCCCTCGATGCCGCGGGCCGCCGCGCGGACGCGCTCGCCCGCATGGCCCGCCTCGGCGACGAGATGCTCGATGTGCTCGTGCTGCTCGGGCTCCCGCGCGTGCGCGCGCTCGCCTCGGCCGTGCTCGAGGCGCGCGAGACCGAAGACTGATCTGCGCTCAGGCGCGTGCGCGCCGGAGCTCGTCCATGAGCTCGGCGAGCGCGTCCACCCAGGCCTGCTCGACGAAGTTGTAGAGGCTCGCGCGCAGGCCGCCGACGCTCCGGTGGCCCTTGAGCCCGACCATCCCGCGCTTCTTCGCCTCGGCGAGGAGCTCCTTCTCGAGCGCCTCGCTCGGCAGCCGGAACACGACGTTCATCTGCGAGCGCGAGCCGACCTCGACCGGGCAGCGGAAGAACGTGGGGTGCGCGTCGCAGAGCGCGTAGAGGCGCGCGGCGCGCGCGGCGGCCGCCGTCGCCATCGCCGCGACCCCACCGCGCTCCTTCAGCACCGCGAGCGTGTTGCGCAGCATGTAGATCGCGAAGCACGGCGGCGTGTTCCAGAGCGAGTCCTTGGACGCGTGCGACTCGTAGCGGAAGACCTGCGGAATGTCGGTGCGGCCGCGCGCGACGAGGTCCTTCTTCACGATCACGACGGTGACCCCCGCGGGTCCGAGGTTCTTCTGCGCGCCCGCGTAGATCAGCCCGAAGCGCGCGACGTCGATGGGACGGCTCGCGAGATCGCTGGTCATGTCGGCGATCAGCGGGACGTCGCCGGTGTCCGGGTAGCTCGCCCACTGCGTGCCGAAGAGCGTGTTGTTGCTGGTGAGGTGCACGTACGCGGCGCGCGGGTCGAGGTCGAGCGCGCGCGGGATGCGCGTGTAGACGCCGTTCTCCGCGGTGTCGGCTGCGGCGCGTGCGGTGCCCACGAGCTGCGCCTCCTCGAGCGCCTGCGCGGCCCAGCTCCCGGTGACGAGGTAGTCCGCGCTCCGCCCGACCGGGAGGAGGTTCATCGGGACCATCGCGAACTGCTGGCGTGCCCCGCCCTGGAGCAGCAGTACGTCGTAGTCCTCGGGGATCGCGAGCAGCTCGCGCAGCAGCGCGATCGCCTCGAAGTGGACGGCCTCGTAGGGCGCGTCGCGGTGGCTGTGCTCCAGGATCGACATGCCGGTGCCGGCGTAGTCCAGGAGCTCGCGCTGCGCGCGCTCGAGCGCGGCGAGGGGGAGCGCCGCGGGGCCCGCGTTGAAGTTCATCGCACGCATGCCGCGGAGCCTACTCGATCGGCGGGGCTCGGGTCATACTCCGCACCCTTCGATGTCCGACACTCACGACGACAAGCTGCACTGCATCCGCCACAGCCTCGCGCACGTGCTCGCGCAGGCCGTCCTCGAGCTGCGCCCGGGCTCGACGCTCGGGTTCGGCCCGGCGATCGCCGACGGCTTCTACTACGACTTCATCCTGAGCGCGCCGATCACGGAGGAGGACTTCCCCGAGCTCGAGAAGAAGATGAAGCACATCATCGGGCAGGGGCAGAAGTTCGAGCGCGAGGATCTGCCCGGCGAGGCCGCGCTCGCGAAGATCGCCGCGATGAACGAGCCGTACAAGCGCGAGTACGCCGAGGAGCTGCTCCAGCGCGAGGGCGTCGACTCGCTCTCGTTCTACACGAACGGCCCGTTCCTCGACATGTGCGAGGGGCCGCACGTCGCGAACACCCGCGAGCTCCCCAAGGGCGGCTTCAAGCTCCGCTCGGTCGCCGGCGCGTACTGGAGGGGCAGCTCCGACAACGCGATGATGACTCGCATCTACGCGTGGGCCTTCGAGAGCAAGGAGGACCTCGAGGCGCACGTGAAGGCCTACAAGGAGGCCCTCGAGCGCGATCACAAGAAGCTCGGCAAGGAGCTCGATCTGTTCGTGATCGACGACGTGATCGGCAAGGGCCTGCCGCTCTGGCTGCCGAACGGGACGGTGCTGCGCGAGGAGATCGAGAAGCTCCTCAAGGAGCTGGAGTTCGCGGGAGGCTACCAGCGCGTCGCGACGCCGCACCTCGCGAAGACCGAGCTGTATCGACAGACCGGGCACTTGCCCTACTACGCCGACGGTATGTACCCGTTCCTCGAGCTCAAGGAGAAGGGCGCGGACGGGACCGAGGAGGTGCGCGAGACCTACGCGCTGCGCCCGATGAACTGCCCGCACCACCACCGCATCTTCGCGGCGCGCCTGCGGAGCTATCGCGACCTGCCCCTGCGCCTCGCGGAGTACGGACAGGTCTACCGCTACGAGGACTCGGGCGCGCTGAGCGGGCTCTTGCGCGTGCGCGGGATGTGCATGAACGACGCGCACATCTACTGCACCGAGGACCAGATCAAAGAGGAATTCCTCTCCGTGATGCGCCTGCACGAGGAGGTCTATCGGATCCTCGGGCTGCGCGACTACTACCTGCGCTTCTCGACCTGGGATCCCGACGACCCGAAGGGCAAGAACAAGTTCATCGACAACGCGGACCTCTGGCGCAAGAGCGAGGCGATCGTCCACGCGGCGATGCTCGAGTCCGGGATCCCCTTCGAAGAGGGCAAGGGCGAAGCGGCGTTCTACGGCCCGAAGATCGACGTGCAGTTCCGCACCGTGACGGGCCGCGAAGAGACCGCGAGCACGAACCAGCTCGACTTCGCGGTGCCCAAGCGCCTGAACCTCACCTACCGCGGCGCCGACAACGGCGAGCACCATCCGTACTGCATCCACCGCGCGCCCGCGGGCACCCACGAGCGCTTCGTCGCGTTCCTCATCGAGCACTTCGGCGGCGCGTTCCCGACCTGGCTCGCGCCGGTGCAGGTGCGCGTGATCACCGTGGCCGAGGCCTTCGACGACTACGGCCGCGCGATCGTCGCGCGCCTGCGCAAGAAGCTCGTGCGCGCGGAGCTCGACGACTCGAGCGAGACCATGGGGAAGAAGATCCGCATCGCGTCGACCCAGAAGATCCCGAACGTCCTCGTGGTCGGCGAGCGCGAGCAGCAGGACGCCACGGTCACCCTGCGGCGCTACGGCACGCGCGATCAGAGCACGGTCGCCCTCGACGCCTTCGAGGACGACCTGTTGCGCCGCATCCGCGAGCGCGAGCTCGACCGGGTCGCTTGGGGCGAGTAGCGCCCCGACAACTAGATTTGCTGGGCCACGCGGCGCCGGAAGCGCATCGCGGGGTCCGACACCCAGAAGCGCGCGAGGTCCGCGACGAGATCGTCGCCGCCGACGTCGGTGCCGAGCGCCTCGTACGCGGCGAGGAGATCGTCGCAGACGAGGAGCGCGGCGCGCGCGCCCATGCGCCGCACGTCGCGAACCCAGGCGGCCACGTCGCGGGTGGGGGTGGCGGCGAAGGTGGTGGCCGCGTCCTGGATCCGCCCGCGCGCGAAGAACCCGATCGCCTTCCCGACGCGGCGCGTCTCGCGCTCGAGATCGGGCTCGTCCTCGCGCAGCGTGAACGTCGGCTCGAACTGCCGCACCGTCGCGACGAGGATGCGCTCGAGGGTCACCGGGTCGAGGCGGTCCGCGGGGTGGAGGAGCCGGCTCATCATCGCGAGCGGGCGCGCGAGCGCGAACGCGAGCACGGGATCGCGCGCGGTCTCGAGGCGCTTGGGGACCACCAGGGTCGCGGGGCTCCCCGCGAACGCGCAGGCCCAGTCGAGGTCCGGCGAGTCGACCACGTAGAGCTCGTACTCGGGCACCCCGAACGTCCGCCCGATGCGGTCGGCGAACGCGCGCACGGGATGCGGATCGGCCTGCCGGATGCGATCGCGCTTGGCCGCGCCGTAGCGCTCGGGCTCGAAGGGCTCGAGCTTGCCGAGCACGTCGGCGAGCGCGTGCACGAGCCCGGCCGCGCTCTCCTCGAGGCCGCCGTGATCGATGAGCTGCTCGATGCCCTGCCGGCCGAGGATCCCGCTGGGCGCGCGGGCGACCGGGGGGCGCCGCGCGCGGACCATCTTGTCCTCGGCATCCGTCGCCTGCTTCATCGCGACCACGGGCGTGAGCGCGACCGCGGCGCCATCGGGCTCGCCGGTCGCGCGCAGCACCTCGGCGAGCGCGCGCCACGCGGTCGCGTTCCACGGGTCGAACTCGAGGAGCCGGCGCAGCTCCACGAGCGCCTTGTCGTGGGCCGAGACCTCGCGGAGCGCCTTGACCAGCGCGAGCGAGATCTGGGGATCCGCCGGACACTCCTGCACGCCCTCGCGCAGCGTCGCGATCGCGCGGTCGGGCCGGTTGTGCGCGTCCCCGAAGACCCACGCGAGCTCGCGGTAGGTCGCCGAGAGCGCGTTGCCGCCCTTGCCCTTGTTGCGCTCGACGAAGGTCATCAATCCGGTCGCGTAGTTGTCCCAGCTCGCGTGCTCGGGCGCGTTCGCGATCAGCTCCTTGTAGACCTCGGCCGCGCGCTGCGTCGGTCCCTGGATGCCGAGCGCGGAGAACGCGCTCGCGGCGGCCGCCGCGTGCTGGCCGCGGGCGCGCTCGAGCTCCGCGAGCTCCGTCAGGACGTGCGCCTTGCGCCCATCGGTCTTCACGACCTGCATGAGCTTCTTGGCGATGCGCAGCGCCTCCTCGTGCCGGCCGCGCAGCCGCTCCAGGCGGACCAGCGCGCCGAGCGCGGGCTCGCTGTTCTCGTCCCGCTGGAGCACCACACGCAGGCTCCGGATCGCGCGCTCCGGATCCGAGAGCCGCTCCTCCGCGAGCGTCGCGAGGCGCAGGTGCGCGTCGAGCAGCCGCTCGTCGCGGGCCTTCGGGATCAGGCGCTCGAGGGCCTCGACCGCGTCCTCCCAGCGACCGCTCCGCTCGAGGTAGTCGGCGAGCTTCGCCAGCGCGCGCAGGTCGTCGGGGGCCTTCTCGAGCGCGCGCTGCGCCGACACCACCGCGGCGGCGAGATCGGCGCGCGCCTCGGCCTGGAGCTCCGCCACGGCGAGGTGGAGCGCCGCGGCCTGCGCCGCGTCGCGGCACGCGAGCGCCGCGCGCGACAGCACGTCGATGAGCTGGGGCGCGTGGTCGGGACGGCAGAGCGTGGCGCGCAGCCCCGCCGCGGCGCGCGCGTTCTCCGGCTCGAGCGCGAGCGCGGCCTCGTAGTCGCGCGCGGCCTCGTCGACCTGCTCGGCGCTGAGGCGCATGTGCGCGGCTCGGAGCAGCAGCCCCACCGCCGCACGCCGATCCTCGGTGACGTCGCGCTCGCGCATCGCGGCCTGCCTCGCCGCGTCCGCGTCGCCGGCGAGGAGCGCGGCGCGGCTCAGGCCCCGGGTCGCCGCGAGGCTCGTCGGATCGAGCGCGATCGCGGCCCGGAACGCGGTGAGCGCGTCCTTCGCCTCGCCCCGCTCGAGCAAGAGCTCTCCCACGCGGGTCTGGAAGAACGCGCCGACCCGCGGGTCCGCCGAGGCCTGCGCGAGGCGCGCGTGCATCGCGAGCTCGCGATCGGCGTTCCCCTCGGCGCGGGCGGCCTCGGCGAGCCGCTCGAGCGCGTCCGGATCCGAGGGCGCGGCCTTCAGGATCCGCTCCTGGACCGGGGTGGTCGGGACCCCCATCGCGGCGCGGGCCCGCGCCG